>JBAUFP010000440.1:0-4407 GCA_049679205.1 bacterium
CAATCTTACCTCCGCGATCCCGGTCGGCAAGAGGAGCACGGTCGGCATTGGATTGTCCTATCTGGGTGCAAGCGATATTGAGTACTCGGAACGCGGTGAGGAGCTTGGAGAATTCACCAATTCTGATATGCTACTCAACATTGGTTATGGGCGTTCGCTTGGAAGACGCGGCATTATCAGCCTCGGCGGTGCGTTCAAGGTAGTGCGCGGTCAATTATACCGGTATAGTTCGTATGGAGTGCTGGCTGATCTTGGTCTAATTCTGAACCCGATAAGATATGTTTACTTGGGAACAGTAATCAAGAATCTGGGTACGCCACGCAGGTTCATTGAAATGTGGGAATACCCGCCGGTGAACTTCCGGCAGGGCGTGGCCATCAAACTGCCGATTCAGAACAACCAGTTGGCTTTGAGTTTCGATTATTCTTTCTACCCTGATTTCAAGCCCACTTTGTCCGTTGGTGCTGAAGTCTGGATCCGTGCTCCAGAGTTACTCCGTATATCAGGCGGGAAAAGGATTACGGGTTTTGCCGTGATGGCCGGTTATCAGTCGGGCTACGGTGAAGGCACGTTTTCTGGATTTTCAATGGGTTTTTCTCTTCAGGTGTCAGTTACGGAAGGTGTTTATCTGGATGTCGGCGCCCTATTGCTCTCATACGGTTATCTCGGCACGTCTGAGCGTGTCGCATTAGGATTGAATTACGTGCCCAATCGAGCGCGCGCCAGCAGATCGAGTAGTCAGAGCGGGCGTTCCAAATCATAAAACCGTCCCCGCCGGCTGACATAATACCATTCATCTGGCTGAAGACATAGCCGGCATCGTAATTCTTTGCGCGGTATTCAAAGGCTTGTACAAATGGAATCACTTTGACTGAATCAGGTAGTTTGTCCAGTGCTTCATTGACTGAATCAAAGTAGATCCAGTAATTACGCCACATTTCAGTTTCTTCATTTTTGAAAGCACGTGAAAAATGTGACGGATAGAGCATGGGGTACAGCGCGTCGATATACTCGCCAAGTATTTCGATGTCTTGTCCTTCATTCCGTAGCTTACGCCACACGGAAAACCCAAAAACACATATACCTATCTCGGCATCGACCTCTTTTCTTGCCCGTTTCAAGAACCGTGATATCGCATCGACGCGGGATCCCTTGACTTTTGTTAATCTAATCCTCCACACATCTCCGTCCGTGGGGAATCTTACGTAATCATAGGCTATTGATTTGATACCCTTTTCAACGATTTCTTTGGTGAGGGTGAGTAGATACTCGTGCACTTTTTCGTCGTACGGGTTAGTCCAGGCCATGCCTTTGTAATCCAACCATATCTTGCCGCTATCGTCTCTGATCCCGAATTTCTTATGAAGGGCCAAATAGTTGTCGCGGAAGCAGACGATTCTCGCGATAAGTTTCAAGCCGTGCCGGGCGGCATTTTCGACTAAATAAGCCGCATCAAAATGTTTCTTTACGGCGTTGATTTTTTTTGCCAACTCAAGCTCGGATCCATAGGTAAGGAATCCATAGTCACTCTTGAAGTCGACGACGATGGCATTAATCAGCCCGGAATCGGCCCAGGCAAATACTTCTTCCAGATATTCCTCCTTATTTGCCTGGTACGGATTTATGTAGATACCCCGGATTACGCTATCAGGTTCGGGGTAACATTGTGCCCAAAGGACAAGCGCCACACAAAGGATCATTTTTTTTGCAGTACTCCTTGCCTGTTCTAACCAGTAAAGCATGAAATTCATTGTATAACTTGGTGCTCTGAGGAAGATTTTGCTGGATGGTTTTTTGTACGTTATCGTATGAATCGTGGATATCGATTATGTTGTGCCGCGAGAAAATCCTGCGCGTGTATGCATCAATCACAAATACCCGCTTGCCGAGTGCGTAGAGCAGTATCGAATCCGCTGTTTCCGGACCAATACCCTTGATGGCCAACAGTTCTTTTCTTAGCACACTGGTTTTCTCAGCCGACATTTTTCGCGCGCGGCCAGCGTAGATATCCACGTAGTAACGGAGGAAGGCGCGAAGGTATTGGGATTTCATGCGGTAGAAACCTGATGGCTTTATCAGTTGGGGGATTTTTCGATTATTTACGAGTAGCTTTTTCGGATGTAGGAGATGGGCGTTCCGTATTCTCTCGATTGCCGAGCTGACATTCCTCCAATTGGTGTTTTGGGTCAGTATTGCTCCGACCATTATTTCAAAAGGCGTGTTTCCTGGCCACCAGTGCTGGGGACCGAATGTTTTGTATAATGTATTGTAGATCTTAAGGAATATTGTACTCGATGAGGCGGTATTCACTCGTGCCGTCGTTGATTCTGATCATACCTACGCCCGGTGCATAATATTCCGTAACCTCGTTTGTATCGACAAGGGAGGTGTCGGGGGTAATCAGGGATTCAATAGTTGTGATACTCACTTCATATACGTCGCCGTAGTCAGTGTCATATGCGTAATCAACGATGATTCCGTTAATCTCGTAGTAGGCTTTTACCAGCTGACTGGCAACGTATATCGAATCGGACACAAAATACTGATATGAATTGTCTTCGATTAGCGGTAGTTCGATTCTAATTATGAAATCTTCTATCACTACGTGATCATTGCCTGCATAATTGTATATCTTTCTGACGTATTGAGCGAGGCCATTATCGGATTTCGCGAGATATCGTACGGCGCCATTGTAACTCACGGGAAAGCATTCTATCTGGAGGATGGTGTCGGCTGGTTCGACCTCGACAAACAGCGTATCATTTTCACCCGCGTAACGCCACCAGTAATCGGCACGGAGGGGAAAGTAATCCTCGGCCGCTCGCTGCACGATGTGGTTGTCACCGCAGAACACAACCAGCAAGGTGAAAAGCAGAATCTTATATTTCATAGCCAATTCCCACTTTCAGTCCGATGAATCCGGCATGCGTTTTCATGTCGGTGAGACCGTCGTAATAGATCTTAGGATGTATGGAGAGTCGGTCTATCCTGAAATTCAGCAGCATTCCCATTGAGTAGGCAAGGGCAAAACCGGATTCACTGTTTTGACCCAGTGCTCGACTGATATAATCGCCGCCGATTGCCAGAACCGGTGAGATCGGCCAATTACTCTTTTGTACACCGAGACGTAGACCCGTGGCGCTTAAATGGTAACTCGCATTATCTCCGGTATAGAACGCGGTTTGTAGGGCGAGCGTGAGATCCACAAAACCCACAGTACGCACCGTATGTACGGAAAAGCTGGTGCCGGTGTTTATGTTTTGAAAGCCGACTGCGGGAATGTGGTATCCGCCTTCGATGCCCAGTGAAAAGGCGAGAAGCATATACAGCAGCATAGGTTATCATATATGTTATTATTTGTATGTCAAGTAGGTTATTGACGGAGTAGCAAAAGATAAAACCGGACTGATGATTATGGCGGGGATATGCTCGGCTGAAGGAGGTTTTATGGCAGGTCAAATTCATCGGCAGCCCACCCCTGTAGTTGCCCAATCCTTCGATAAACTCAGGACAGGTGTATTGGGCATGTTTGATGAATCAAACAACTACAAAATCGTGGGACAGGCAGGATAGGCATAAATGGCGCAGCTACAAATTTCCACCGTAAACCGAAAAGTTACGCTATTATTGACACAAATTTCATGCGATTGACGGCAGAAGATTATTCGCTATAATCTTCTATGAAAGCGATTGTTTTGGACAGACAAGAATCACTTCAGAAAAAACCATTAAACTTGAAAGAGCTACCGATCCCAGAACCAGGCACTTCTGAAGTTCGCATAAGAGTTAGTGTATGCGGTGCCTGCCGCACTGATTTACATATCGTTGAGGGTGAACTGCCTGCGCATAAATTACCTTTGATACCTGGTCATCAGATCGTGGGCAAAATTGATAAAATCGGCGACGAGGTTACAAAATGGCGTATTGGCGAGCGGGTGGGTGTTCCTTGGTTGTATAAGACATGTGGCAAGTGCAAGTATTGCCGACGTGGTCAGGAAAATCTTTGCGCAGAAGCTTTGTTCACTGGTTACGATGTCGACGGTGGATTTGCTGAATATACAGTGGCCCCCGAAGATTTCGTCTACCGTCTGCCTGATAATTACGCCGATCTGGAAGTCGCTCCGCTTTTGTGTGCCGGTGTCATTGGTTACCAGGCGTTTGGTGCTACAGGGTTAGACAAGGGTAGGCTCGGTCTTTTCGGTTTCGGTTCTTCGGCCCATGTTATTATTCAGGTTGCGGTCCATAAAGGGTTTGAGGTTTATGTGGTGTCGAGAACGGATAAGGAATTAGCCTTGGCAAAAGAATTGGGTGCGAAGTGGGTCGGGCATATTGATGATGATATGGGTATTCTCTTGGACGCGGGCATTGTCTTTGCGCCGAGCGGTGAGTTGCTGGTTAAATCATTGA
>JBAUFP010000441.1:0-2693 GCA_049679205.1 bacterium
CGCTTCTTCTGATCGAGAAAAGGAATATTTTCTATATCAATCTCAACACCAATATGACCGCTCAAGGACATCTCCCCAATCGAGAGAGCAAGACCGCCTTCGGACAGATCATGGCAGGCGAGCACTAAACCTCTTTCGATTGCTGAGTGGAGTTGTTTCATTAACCGAGGCGCATTATTGAAATTCAAACCGGGCACGACTCCCCCCTCAATACCCAGTAGTCTGTAGTATTCAGACCCTCCCAGCTCGTTTCCGGTTTCACCGACTAGAAATATCTCTGTACCAACTTCTTTCAAGTCCATGGTTATACATGTATCAATATCATCAATGACACCAATTGCCGATATTAAAAGAGTCGGCGGAATCATAAAGACTTTTCCTTGTTCATCCATCCATTCATTATAAAGACTGTCCTTACCTGAAATAAAGGGTACACCGAAGCATTTCGCAGCATCGTAGCAACCGCGCGCCGACAATACAAGATCGCCTAATACCTCTTCCCGTTCCGGTGAGGATAAGCAGAAGTTGTCGAGCATTGCCGCTTGTCCAATACTGCCACCGGTTGCTACCAGGTTTCTCAATGCCTCATCGACGACAGAGAGCGCCATATTATACGCATCCAAACGGCCAAAGTTCGGATTTATCCCGCATGAAACAACAACCCCTTTTTTCCTATCAAGGCGGGGGCGGATAACCACTGCATCCTGTGGACCGATAGCTGATACACCGACCAGCGGCTTGATCACGCTAGCCCCCTGCACTTCATGATCGTATTCTCTTATCACCCATTCCCGGGAACAAGAATTGAGGCCGTTGACAATTTCAATGACCAGCGAGTTGAAATCAATGGGCTTGGGCAAGTCATATTTCGGCAGAGTCTTGACCTTAGACTTCGCCTTCTTTGCCGGCATAGGTAATCCATCGTGCAGAAAATCCATGGCTAGATCACACACTTTCGCTTCCATGTAAAGAAGCACCAACCTGTTGTCGCCAGTAAATTCACCGATGACGGTCGACTCCACGCTCTCCCCTCTAAAAATACATAGCACCCGCTCCAGGGTTTTTTGCGGAACAGCAAGCACCATGCGCTCCTGTGACTCTGATATCCATATCTCACGGGGCGAAAGCCCTTGGTACTTGAGCGGCACGCGATCCAGGTTAACCCTTACGCCGGTTTCCTTACCCATTTCACCAACCGCACTCGATAATCCACCACCTCCACAATCAGTGACTGAATTGCATATACCCTCATCACTCACCTTAAGCAAGCAATCCATAACACGTCTTTCCATGATCGGATTGCCTATCTGTACGCAGGATTTCTCAGACTCGCCAGATAGCTCAGCTGAGGCAAAGGTCACGCCATGGATTCCATCACGTCCGGTTCTGCCTCCGACCAAAACCACTGCATCGCCCGGTTGAGCCCTTTTCTGAATACGGTCTTTCCTAATCAACCCTACACAACCGCAGTATACTAAAGGATTATAGAGAAAATCATCATCAAAATAGATCGCGCCGCTGGCCGTCGGAATGCCCATCCGGTTCCCGTAGTCGCGCACCCCCCGGATAACGCCCTTCATGATCGTCTTCGGATGTAGAATACCCTGCGGCAATTTGTGATAATCAAAATCGGGTAACCCGAAACAGAATACATCAGTATTCATAATTGGCTTTGCGCCCAAACCGGTGCCCAGAATATCTCGAATCACGCCGCCGATGCCCGTTGCTGCCCCGCCGTATGGCTCCAGAGCAGAGGGGTGATTATGGGTTTCAACTTTGAAACAAACACCGTATTCTTCATCGAAATCTATTACCCCTGAATTGTCATGAAATACCGAGAGACACATCGGATGGTCGATTTCGTGCGTTGCTTTCATGATTGTATCTTTCAGCAAATTATCTATCTCTTGGCCATCGAAGACTATTTTGCCCAAGAAAGTCTTATGCCGGCAGTGTTCGCTCCACGTCTGGGCTACTGTCTCGAGTTCAACATCGGTTGGTTTTCTTTTTTCGCCGTCGAAGTAACGCTTTAGTGTCTCCATTTCAGTCCGGTTTAGGGACAAACCCATATCCCGGCTTAATTGCAGTAAATCTCCGTCTAAATCAATATGGATTACCCGCAACTCGTAGGCGGTCGGGTTATATACCTCTTCATCACCGCGTTTGACATGTTGGACAAGCGGGTTGAATAGAAAGAGCTCGGCACAGGAGATGAGCTGTTCCTTATCAAAATCCCCTTTGATAATGTACTTATTTCCGGTCTTTACTGAATCGACCCGAATACCAATATCGGCAATCGCCTTAATCACACTCTCTTCTTTTGGATCGGTCACGCCGAGATTGTAGAGTATTTCAAAACCATTCCTGTCTAAACCGGTGTGGTTGATGCTGAAGTATTCAATGACCGGATCGCATAGTACATTCCTGGCTATCGACTCAACCTGTGCAGAAGACAGATTGCCGGTCAAGTAGTATATATCACTGACAATTACTTCCTTAACGGCAAGCATCCCAAAAGTATGAAAGGATTCTCTTACGAAATTCCCTCGTGTGTCGGATTTTCGGATAACCTCGATGCGGAATATTTCTTTTGCCATTTAATGTAGTTTATCGCCAACCATTATCTTTTCAAACGCCAAATGATAACAGCCAGAACCAGCAAGAGGATAATGGCAACCGGGATTGGCCATGCT
>JBAUFP010000442.1:0-1896 GCA_049679205.1 bacterium
GGAAAGCTCTGCGTAATGCTTAGGATCCTTAAGTACCTCGGACGATGCAAGCATTTCACGCAACTCCTCAAGTTTCAATTCTTTAGCTCTCTTTTCTTTAGTCAGGATCGCCATGTTTTGTGGTTAAAGGTTAAACGGTGTTATATCTTTTCAAACTTCTCTTTTAGCGCGATGTATCGGAGATAGTCATCTAAATCTGTTACGCCCCTTATTAACAGACTATTCTCGCGTAAAGCGACAAGATTGACCTGGATAAGCTTGTTCACATAGTCCTTCACCTTATTCTCGCTCATTCCGGTTATGTGAGCAAGGCTTTCAATGGAAAATGGTGAAATTTCAATACCCCCCTCTGTTTCCTTCCCGTTCTCTTTAGCCTTGGTTATGATATGGGCAAGAACCCTACGCTCTTCGCTCTTGATTGTCAATAACCTTATCTGTTCATCCGCAGTTCGTAACCGGCGCGTAAGCGTCTCCAGAACGTACTCGATGAGTGTATTTTCGCGCAATTTCTCCTTGAATGAATCTTTATCAATTACCAGCAGAGAGACTTGTGTCACAGCAACTGCTCCGGCTGAACGGGGCGAGCCATCAATTATCGCCATCTCTCCGAAGAAATCGCCCTCTTTCAATACTGCCAGGGTCTTTTCCTCATCACCTTTACCCTTGGTGATTTTTATCTTACCCTCGCGAATAAGATACATTATTTCGCCTCGGTCCCCCTCATTAAACAACACTTCGCCCGCCTGGAGTTGCTTTTCCATGCCATCCACCATATATCCTCCTCAATATATATTCTAATGAAAAAGCCTCAAAAGTCAATGCCATTTTCACCCAAATCTCTGATTTGGCTGTGAAAATGAGTCCCGTTTTCCAAAGGAAAACGAGGATCCTCGCCTTGTAGGGGCGGGACATCGCGCGGTACGTCCCGTAGCAAGACGGAGGGGCACGTTTTCGGGCATATGCCTATGGGAATATGGTATGAGAACCCTACACACGGCGTCTGAATCATGCAAGTTGATGGTAAACCTGGAAAAGGTGCGGGGCGCCGCACAGTTTGCATGCAAAAATCAGTGTGCCGAGCGCCAGCTCGGCCAGCCAACCATACACAGGGCGGTCGAGTCATACAAACTAAAAGCGCTCTCAAAAAGGTGCGCGGAGCCAATGCCAATTGAACGTCAAATTGAGGTCTGTTCAGACCCACCCCTTGTAGTCGCCCAATTCATTGGGCAAACCAACTGTCCGAACAGCACTAAGCATACCTAATAGATCATCCTGAAAAATACATCGCCCTGATATCTTGGTACGCTTTGTTTGCTTTCCGCAATTCGCTTTTCGAAATTCGAAATTTATGCATCTGGTCTTCTGATATTCTGCCTGCTGATCCTCCGGTACCCTGATATGCTTTGGTTCAATCATGAATCATGGATCGTGCACGAATTTCGTTCAGATCTATGATCTGATCACGAAATTCAGTGTCCCAAGACATTTTTCGTCGAGAGGAATCGTGTATCAATCGTTATGTTTCCGCAATTCGCTTTTCGAAATTCGAAATTTACGCCCCATACATTAGCCTGTTTGATAAATCAAACAACTACAAAACCACGTCCTCAGGACAGATTCATTGGGTCAAAAACCACGCCCGTAGTTGTCCAATTTATTGGACTAAACTGAACCCCTGAAGTTGCCCAATTCATGATCCAGACACCGTGTAGTTGACCAATCCTTTGACAAGCTCAGGACAGGTTCATTGGGCTTTCTGAGACACCGTTAATAGCATCTGATAAAGCTCCGAAGAGCACCAGCGCCGAATCTCGAAATCCGGTTACTAACCTATTGACAAAAAGCCTTATGTATATATAATGAATGACTAGTCAGTCATTATAAACCATTCCCCGG
>JBAUFP010000443.1:0-6211 GCA_049679205.1 bacterium
AGTATTCTTTTCATGTTATGTTTGAGTTTATACAATAACCGTACTATTATAGCGATTTATTACGCTTTGTCAATGAATCGCCACACTTTGTTGATTCAGCCTAGCTTGTCTCTATCGCTTTTGCGGAATGTCGTATCGCCAACCTGTAGCATGAGACGATGAGTTCTATCGCTTGCTACGGATCAGTTATCTGGCGATTCCTAGTTGTCTTGCTTATAACGTGGACTTCTTGCTTTGGGAAATGACTCTGTCGACTACGTCATTGAAAGCTTTGGCGGCTGCAGAGTCGGGGCTGTGCGTGATGAATGGCTTGCCTTCGTCGGCCAGCTGTACGATCTTGGGGTCCATGGGGATAGGGCCCAAGAACGGCACGCCGAGCGCCTCTGCGATTTTCTCGCCGCCCCCACGTTTGAATATGTCTATAGTCTTGCCACAATGTGGGCATTCCATGCCACTCATGTTTTCAATGATACCAAAGATACGTAGTTTGAGAACACGTGCAAAATTTACTGCTTTCCGCGAGTCCATCAGTGATACTTCTTGCGGTGTCGTCACGATGATCGCGCCAGTTGCCGGAATGAGCTGAGCTATTGAGAGGGGTTCGTCACCAGTACCGGGTGGGGAGTCAATGATCAACCAGTCAAGATCACCCCATGCTACATCACCAAGAAATTGCTGGATCAGTTTCATCTTTAATGGCCCACGCCAGATAACCGGATTATCCTTCTCCTGCAAGAGAAAAGACACCGAAACAACGGACAGTTTTTTGGTGATTCTAGCGGGTAGAATTCTATGTTCTCCTGATGGTTCGAGCCGTTTGCCCTCGGCCCCCAGCATTTTCGCCAGGTTCGGTCCGTGAATATCGACGTCGATGAGCCCTACCTTGAGTTGTCTTTCACTCAGCGCCAGACCGAGGTTTGCCGCGACCGTGCTCTTGCCAACCCCGCCCTTGCCCGAAAACACCAAGAGCCGGTTCTTGATCTTTTGAAGGTTTTCCGCAATCCTCAATTCTTCGTCTACTCTTTTCGATTCCATTTTCCGCTCCTTTTCTAGGCTCTCGAGATCATTCTTTTTGCGTATCGAGAACCTTTTCTAAAAATTTTTCTTCGGGCAGGGCACCTTCGAAATGGATAGTTTCGTTCACTACTGTTTTTGGTACCGCAAAAACATTGTAGCGCTGTCCGAGCTGAGGAAATTCCTGTGCGTTTACGACATCGGCTCGTATAAGATCACTTGCCAATGCCAAGCGGTGAGCCAAACTTGCGGCAGACGCACAATAGGGACACGTGAGAGTAACGAATACCTGGATATGGACCGGCTTGGTTATTTCTCTTATTTTTTCTTTTGATTCATCGGATAGATCAGAGCTTGCCATGGAAACGTTTCTTATCCCGCTGAGTAGAGTCGGGAATTCGTATCCGGCAGGCATTCCGTAGATCCTGATACCGTAATCCTTCTCGCCCCGGATCACAGTCGCCGGAATTTTATCGATCTTGTATTCCTCTACTTTCTGCTTGTCTTTAACGAAATCTACGATCTCGACGCTTATCTTATCTGATAACGCGGCGACCTCTTCCATGAGCAACCGGTTGTCCTTGCATGTCTCACACTCGAGTCCAGGAATTGAGATAAGTGAGTCCTGGGTAAACACGACCAGTGTGACCGGGTTCTCTAATTCCTTGAACATATCCTTAACCTGCTCTTTAACTTTTTCATCCAACAGCGCCATTTTTAGCTCCTTTCTTGCATTACTAGATTAGACATTGTTGTTGAGTGTTATGTTTAGCTGGGCGTGGTCCTCACCAATTCATCCAGCATCCTTGCGAGTTTACTGTTATCGTTAGTGGGCATCTCACATTGGTAATTGAGGCATGAGTAAGCAGTCGCTCGGTTGCCAATTGGTGAAAGATCTGAGGTGAACGGTGCTAGTTTCACAATGTCTGATTCTTCATTAGTGGATTTGAATAATACCAGTACGTCGAGCACAGCAGATTGATTGATTGTACAGAGCATTTCCTGAGTTGTTGGATCATCCATATTGCCGGTAATTACAATCTCCGGTGAAGGGAAGAGGGCCTGGTCCAGACCGATAAGCATTTGTACATGGTTGAGTGGATGCTGTTGCATTGCATGCGAAAAGTTTTCAGCAATTTGGTTAGCCTGTTCTTCAAGGTCGGCATGACCCGTTAGCCGTGCCAAACGCAGCATATTGAGCATCGCCAGAGAATTTCCCGAAGGAATAGCACCGTCGTATTTCTCTTTCTTACGTAGAGGCAACTCATTCCCATTCTGCGTGAAGAAAAATGCGCCGCCATCATTATCGCCAAAAATAACTTTTGTTTGTACATTCAATGCAATTGCGGCTTGGAGGTATCTTGTATTGAATGACGCCTCGTAAAGTTCAATAAGACCCCAGACCAGGAATACGTAATCATCGAGGAATCCTGGTACCGCTTTTTCGCCATCAATAAGACGATGATATAACTGTCCTTCGGAATCACGCATTTCAGCCAGAAGGAAGTCGGCGGTCCGCTGCGCAATCTCTAGATACCCTGCATTTGCCAGTATGCGGCCAGCTTTCGCAAGAGCGGCGAGCATGATACCGTTCCAGTCGCATAAAATCTTTTTATCTTTGTACGGGTGTGTGCGTTGTTCTCGGTGCCGAAACATTCTTTCGCGCGTCGCGGTTAAGTGTTCTATTAACTCATCTTCTGATATTTCCAGCGTTGCTGCCAGCTCACTGCGGTTTCTTGACATATAGAGGAGATTGCGGCCCGTTTGCTGCCGGGTGGCTTCATCGGCGTAATTACCAGTGGTCTGGATGTTGAATATCTTTTTGATAATCTTGAATTCTGTTGCGTTTAGAATGCCTGCGATTTCATTTTCGGTCCATAAGTAGAATTTGCCCTCTTGTCCTTCACTGTCGGCATCCTCTGCGGAGTAGAATGCGCCCTGTTCCGACATCATATCACGGAGCACATATTCGATGATCTCCTCTGCCGTGGCTCTGTAGAGCTGTTTTTTCGTGATCTGGTAGGCCTCGGTATACGCAAGTGTCAGGAGGGCTTGGTCGTACAACATCTTTTCGAAATGAGGTAGGCGCCATTGTGCATCCGTAGAATACCGATGGAATCCATACCCAATGTGGTCGTATATTCCCCCCATGCGCATGGCGGTGAGTGTGTGTTCGACAATATGGAGTGCTTTTTCCTGTCCAGTACTTTGCCAGTAGCGCATCAAGAAGAAGAGGTTGTGCGGGGTGGGGAACTTGGGTGCGTTTCCAAATCCACCGGTTCTTTCATCATATTGAGCGATGAGACCTTCATAGGCAGCTTGCAGTATTGAGGCGGTCAGTTTTCCGGTACTTTTTTCTTGGTTAGCTTGTTCAACGAGTTCAGAAATGTCGTCAGAGGATTTCAGTATTTGCTCTCGGCGTGTTTTCCATATATCGGCGACCTGCGGTATGAGTTCGAGCAGACCGATACGTCCGAATCTGCTTTGCTTTGGTATGTAGGTTGAGGCAAAGAAGGGTTGTTTTGCCGGGCTCATGATTATTGTGAGGGGCCAACCACCTGTGCCCGAAAGCAATCCACACACAGTCATGTAGTAACTATCTATATCGGGTCGTTCCTCGCGATCTACCTTAATTGATACGAATGTCTTGTTGAGCAAACGGGCGACTTCATCGTCCTCAAAGGATTCGTTTTCCATGACATGACACCAGTGGCAGGTTGAATACCCGATCGATAGGAAAATGGGCTTGTTCTCTGCCGTGGCTTTCTTAAACGCTTCGTCGCCCCACGGATACCAATCTACGGGATTGTGTGCGTGTTGCAGAAGATAGGGGCTTTTTTCTCGTGCGAGACGGTTTACCCCCGACTTACTCATTCTGATTCTTGAATCTGTTTCTGTAAACGAATTCCGAAAATGGTAATCGTTCCGGGCGCTCTTTTTCCGCAGCGATTTGTTTCTCTGAAAGCACTGGGTTCATTGAATCCGAGTGCTTGCCAACGATTACCAGCGTAATGACTTCCAAATCTTCGGGTATACCCAAGACTCCTCTTGTCTTATTAGGACTGAAACCAGCGATCGGATGTGCGACGAGTCCTAATTCTGTTGCGCGCAGAATTATTGCTGCGGTTGCCATTCCGGTGTCGAAGAGATAGTATTTTCTCGTTTTGATCAGGCAGTCGAGTTCTGGTTTACTGCATACGGCGATCATCATTGACGCGGCACGCGCCCACTCGTTGCCGGAAGAGAGTGCATCGTGCATTTTTGCAAGTTGATCCTTGTCATATACGAACACGTAACGCCAGGGTTGATTATTGAAACACGAACAGAATAGTTGCGCGCATCCGGCTAGATCGTTGATGAGTTCTTCGCTAATTTCTGTTGGTGCAAGTGAACGGTAGGCCCGCCTCTCCTGTATTGCTTCCTTGATGTGCATTGCTGCTCCGTTCAATCACCCCAGATGATTTTGCCTTCATTTGACATACTATAGAATTGATCTTCGAGTATGTTCTGATGTTTTCTTTCTTCCTCTGCCATGTTATTGAACATGGTTTTTGACTCATCATCAGTAAACATCTTTGCTATTTCGAGGTATTTGGCTTGAGCTTTCTTCTCTGCTTCGATGCCAATTGTTAGCACTTTTGTTATTTCATCTTTATTGGGTTCAAATTCGCCTTCGACTTCAGATTTTGCCGTGATTTCCTTTGCCAGCAGCGTTTCAAGCTTCAAACCTTTGATGCGTGCTTCAATTATTCTTTTCAATCGATCGTAATGCCCTTGTTCAAACTCTGCCAGTTCTCTAAATAGGCTTTTGCCAGCACTGCTCGCTGCTTTTGCCGCGGCATCTGAATAGAACTTCTTTGCCTCTGCTTCTGCGTTCATGGCATCCATCAAAAGGCTATCTAATTTCGCTTTTGTATCTTCATTCATTTTTTTCTCCTTTCTCCTTTTTCAAGAAATCAATTATTTCATTGATGTCAGGTAGCTGAGGGATATCATATACTTTAACAAATACGATCATCCCGTTTTCATCAACTGCAATATTTGCCCGTTCAGAGAATCCATCCTTGTCCCTGAAGATACCGTACATTTGCGCTGCCGCGCCATGGGGCCAGAAATCAGAGAGCAGTTTTGTGTACTCTATACCGAGTTCTTTTGCCCAAGCATGCTTCGAAGGGACGGTGTCGACACTGATGCCCAGGGCAACTGTATTAAGTTCTCTGAATTGCTCGACGTTGGCTTCCAAGGACTTCATCTGTTCAGCACAGACCTTAGTCCAGGCTAGGGGATGAAAGGATAAGAGTATTCTCTTACCTTTGAGATCCCACAGCTTAACATCATTCTTGTTATGATCTTTTAGAGTAAAATCAGGTGCCTTATCACCAATTTTTACCATTAGTTGCCTCCTGTTTCATTGGTAGGAATGCAGCTTTTGAAATCATCCTTCATCCGAATACATCCATGGTGCGGTGCACTGGGAGATGTCAACCAGTGCTTTCCCTAATCTCAATCCGGTTGCCATCCGGATCGATCAAAAAATAGACCGATCGGCCGTTCCTATCAATTTCGACTAATTGATGGCCATCGCTGCGCATCTTGTCGGCAAATGCAATGCGGTCGTCCACGCAATATCCCCAATGATTAATGCCGACAACTCCAGCGATCCATTTACTCAGTCCGGCTGAGAGTGGTTGGAAGATCTCGATCATGAAACCATCCTTGTGTAGTTTCACAAATCGACATTCATCGGCCAGACCGAAGATGCTTTCCATAATCGACTCGGGTAGTGTGCTTTCAGCTGTAATCTCAAACCCTAGCACTCCCGTATAGAATGCGGTCAATTCACTGGCCTTCTGACTGAACAGGCCTATGTGATCGCACCTGGCATGTGTCAGATTACTATCTTTTTCCCTCTTAATCTCAGGCACTTTACACTAGTCTGTCTTTAGCTCGTGCGAATTCGTCCAGAGGCCATGGACATTGCAGTGGGAAAGAGCAAAGATAGTGCCGGGTTTTTCCGTCTTGAAGGTGAGCGTGACCGAAGGATGTGTGTAGATCGTGCTGGTGTTTGGCCCATCGGTCGAAGCACCGTGCGCCCAGAACTCAAACCTTCCCAGATTACTGGCAAATTTGTCGCCTTCGGAATGGAAATAGACGTCAATCCATGAAATGTGATGTTCGGTTGTATTTGGGTGGGCAA
>JBAUFP010000444.1:0-2002 GCA_049679205.1 bacterium
CTCTATCTCAACAATACAATCTTCTTTGTTTCCGTATAATCACCTGCCTCCAATCGCAGGAAGTAGACACCCCCAGGTAATCTCCTGTTGGCATCATCGATACCATCCCAGGAGATTGCAGTAGGTAGTATGTAGTAGGTAGTAGATAGAAAAAAAGACTTTACTATCCGTCCAGCTGCGTCATAGATTTTTAGCCCTATGCTCTTGGCGCTTTGCTCTATGCCAAAGCTGACTGTGGTCAGCTTTCGGAACGGATTCGGACTGACCTGTAGAAGTGCACCAGTAGGTTGTACGGGTGTAAGTTCCTCAGTACCTGGCGACGTCAGCCAGGGATCATAGTCTACAAAGTGGCTGACCGTATCGCCCAAGCCCCCTGGGTTGGTAAGCGGGTTGTAAGGTCCAGTCGCATCTCCCCACCAGTTGTTTTCAGCAAGAACAACGAGCGACTGATCGACGTTCCGCACGCCGCAGCCGCCATTATTTGTAATATTGCAGTAACTAATAATGGGCGTGGAATAGAATCCACTATAAACCCCATCGTTTATGTTTTCTGATATCACACAGCTGTCAATAAAGGGATTCGAGTTTAGATAACACCAAATACCACCGCCCGCAGAGTCGGCACTGTTTCCAATAATCATATTCTTTGCAATGGTCAACAATGGATTCCACACGTACTGACAGGCAATGCCGCCCCCAAAGTCAGCAGTATTCGATGAGATTGTATTGTCTCTCACTATGGTCATGGTGAAAGGACAGATAATTTGAACACCGCCACCGATATGTGCGCTATTCGCAGTAATCGTGTTATTGATGATCGTGGGCGCGATTCTGGATGCATCACAAAGACATGAAATACCACCGCCCTCGTCCGCAATGTTATCAGTAATAACATTGCCGGTAATCAGTGGCGAAGACCACTCGGTATAGATACCACCGCCCCGTGGCGGCGGCCCATATGATTGTCTCGTTGGCCACTGGCAAGTATTCCCGGATATCACATTGCCACTAATTGTCGGTTTACCTCCAACAGAATATATTCCGCCGCCTGACCACGCATCGCCATTCCTAAGCGTGAAACCATGAATAACCGTTATTGTGTCCTCAGGCATCAATGACAGATATACCACGGTCCCGCTCTTCTGTGCGTCAATGATCGTCGTGTCTGGACCGTATTCACTAATTAGCTTTATGCCCTGGAGATACGGCCACTCGATACTCTCATAATATATGCCCGGACCGACAAGCACGGTATCATACGCAGCACACGAATCTAACCCAAACTGGATTGAGTTCAAGGAAGAATCGGGATGCACGTACCAAACCGTTGCACCTAAAATCCTAAGCAACACGACCATCGATGCAGCGAATTGAAAAGAATGTACTTTTGTTATCTTCATAGCCTCATTCAAAACAACCTCCGCAGCCTACTAACCGCATACTTATAACATTATCCTTATTCAATCTTACCCCTAACTGCTAATAGCAATAAATCATGGTGCTATTTTAAAATCCTTCTTCTCTTATCGTCTGTTTCAAATAAACGAACACAATGTGGTCGGTAATTCTTTCATCCGGAACCAAATCCGTCTCAGTCTGTTTATAATTATACCCAATTTCCAATCTCGTCTTGCCGACAACATTAAAACCGAACCCCGCAGCAACAGTGTTCGTCTTAGCCCGATCATCTTCTACATCTAAATCCGGATCAATCAGGATGTAATTGAAACCGCCCCTTAGAAAAAGCTGTTTGATAGGGCTGATCTCAAAACCAATTTTCACGCCCTGTTCACTACCTTTGATCATTTCTTCCACGACAAGGTCTTCGGTGCTCATGCTTTTGTAGACACCTTCGACGCCTACCATTGCCGGTCCGTGAACCAAGCCAAGTCCGCCACCCAACAGGTAATTCTGATATACAGTTTCAAAGTCAACATTGTCATTCTGATCCGTATAGACCGGTTTTTGGTTATCAAATCTGCCGAAGAGTACTGCCCGAAAG
>JBAUFP010000445.1:0-18463 GCA_049679205.1 bacterium
ATATCATGCTCATGGAATGATTCTTGCCACCGGGCAAAATCAAAACCCTCACGCCATTCTTCGAATTTGCCGCCTTTTTGATATACTGCTTCAATGACTGGGAATATTTTTTCGTCGGCCCGAGACAAGACCGCTTCGATATACGATACCTGAGGCGATTCATATTTAATATCTAGACGGCGTTTTCTATGCTGCCGGATCTTTTCGATCTTGCTATTCAGTTCCTCGATCGGCGCGAATTCAACTGACTCGAAAGGAGTATGTGGTTTGGGGACAAAGGGGCTTAAAGACAGCTTTATTCTGCCCTTGCGATAGGTTTCCAGTATCGTTGTACTGAGTTTTGTAATTTCGTCGATGTCGGCCTCGGTTTCGAACGGCAAGCCGATCATGAAGTAAAGCTTAACCTGCTTCCATCCCAGGCGATAGGCGGTGTTAATTGAAGAAATGAGACGTTCATTTGAGAAAGACTTGTTGAGTCGGCGGCGTAACTCGTCACTGGCGGTTTCGGGCGCAAAAGTCAGCCCGCTCTTCTTGATCTCCTTTAAAAGCAAGGCTAGTTCTTCGGTAAAGAGCTCCCCGCGCATGGCCGGCAGAGATATGCTCACGCGTTTCCTGGTCAATATTTCATTGAGTCTTCTGATGAGATTCAGCAAGTCAGGATAATCGAGGATCGAGAATGATAGCAGTGAAACCTCTTCCCACCCGGTTTGTCTTATTCCTTTTTCAACCGCCCTCAGGATCTCCGAGTCGGATCGTACCCTTAGCGGGCGGTTTGCGTACCCGGCCTGACAGAAACGGCAGCCCCAGGTGCACCCGCGCATTACTTCGACCACGTAGCGGTCATGCGTGATGTCACATATCGGGAGAATCGGCGGCAATGGTAATGTCTCTTCGTCGAGTGAGCGTACCGTGCATTTCTTTATGCTAGTATTGTAACCATGGATTGCTGGTACCCAGACGCCGCTTATCTCCGACAATGCGCGGAGCCGCTCGCTCTTGTTAACTTTTGGAATGTTCCTGAGAATGTCTGTTATCGCGCCGATCACGGGTTCTCCATCGCCGATCACAAAGGCGTCAAAGAGGTAGGATAGCGGCCTCGGGTTCAGGGTCGCGGGACCGCCGGCAATTAGAATCGGGTGTTGCTCGGTTCGGTCAGTAGCCTTGAACGGCAAGTGGGCAAGGTCCAGGATGTATAGCACAGTCGTATAGCATAATTCACTCTGCAACGAAAACCCCAGTATGTCAAAATCGTTTATTGGACGCTTGGTCTCTAGTCCATATGGCGAGATATTCTTTTTCCTGATCTGGTCGCCGAAATCAGGCCAGGGTGCAAAGATTCTTTCACACTGAATGCCTTCTTCTCGGTTAAAAAGATGATACACTATCTTAATTCCCAGGTTAGACATACCCAGTTCATAAATCTCCGGGAAGATTAATCCGATGTGCACCTGAGGATTATTCTTTATCGCGATGTTGTATTCGCCACCCGTGTAGCGAATGGGTTTTCTTACTAGCGGCAGAACATCATCCAGCATTGTATGATTATTTAATAAATAATTATTTAGATTACTTTCCTAGATAAACGGGCTAGATGAGTTCATAGCCGCGTTCCAGTGCCTTATCATTTAGCGCAAGCTGTGCCTCCGTTGCCTTGCCAAACCTCTCGCGTTGCGCTGTCTTTAATGTTTCAATCTTGAGGAGTCCAGTTTTCTTGATCAACGCCCCGAGCATCACCATGTTAGCAATGCGTCCCGGGCCTATCTCTTCGGCAATTGCGTTGGCCTCAACCGGGATTATAGTAATATCAGTCCTTTTTGGGTGCGATTTGATAAGTGTCTTGTTGTAGAAAAGGATACCGCCGGGTTTCACTGTCGGCTCAAAACGTGCCAGAGACGGTTCGTTCATAATAATAACGACATCGGGATTTGCTACGATAGGTGATGCTACAGGATCGGTTGATATCACAACCGAGCAATTTGCCGTACCGCCGCGCATTTCTGCACCGTAGGAAGGAAAGAAAGTTACATTCTTGTTCTCAACTAGCCCTGCATAGCCGAGAATGATACCGGATGATACAATCCCTTGTCCGCCAAAACCCGAAATGATTATTTCCTGCGTCATTTTTCCTCCTCTGCTCGGTTCCGGTATTCTCCAAGGGGGAAATACGGTATCATGGTTTCTTCGATCCACTTTTTTGATTGGACGGGAGTCATACCCCAGTTCGTGGGACACATTGATAATATCTCGATCAAGGAAAAACCTTTGTTCTCTATCTGATTCTTGAATGCGTGGCGGAGTGCTTTTTCGGTTTTGATGATATTCTTCGGAGTATTTACTGCCGTCCGTTCGAGATAGTATGGGCCATCAAGCCCAGCGAGCAGTTCACAGACTTTAATCGGGTAGCCCTGTTTCTTGATATCGCGGCCTTGTACAGAAGTTGTTGATTTCATTCCCGGCAGGGTAGTGGGGGCTAGCTGACCACCGGTCATGCCAAATATGGCATTATTGATGAAGATAACCGTGATATTCTCGTTACGCGCTGCCGCATGTATGATTTCAGCCGTGCCTATCGCAGCAAGATCTCCATCTCCCTGATAACTGAATACAATACAGTCAGGTCGAGAACGCTTGATTCCGGTCGAGACCGCTGGCCCTCGGCCATGGGGAGGTTGAATCATATCGCAGTTGAAATACTCATCTGCGAATACCGAGCAACCAACCGGTGCAATACCGACGGCTCGTTCGCGAATTTCCAGCTTCACCAGTAATTCACCGATAATCCGATGCACGATTCCGTGACCGCAGCCTGGACAGTATCTTTGAAGAACATCGGTCAGTCCTGCTGGTCGTCCAAAGATCTGCTTCATCAGGAACCTCCTAGAATAGTTTCGATTTTCTTGTAGATCTCGGGTGGAGTTGGAACGCCTCCTCCGGGCCGACCGTGGAAGTGAGTTTTTCTCTTACAATCAGTAGCAAGCCTAACGTCATCAATCATCTGACCAAGGCTCATCTCGACAACTAGAAAATCCTCTGTTTGTTTGGATAAATCGGCAAGGACATCCTTGGGAAATGGCCAGAGGCTGATCGGCCTTAACAACCCTACTTTCAAGCCTTTTTCACGGGCCATTTTGACCGCCGCACTGCAGACCCGGGCGCAGGTTCCGTAGGCAACAATAATCAGGGTGGCATCATCGCAGGCCACGGTTTCAGAGCGCTGTTCTTCTTTCAGTATCTGTTCGTACTTCTTTTGGCGCTGGAAGTTCAATTCCTCGAGTTTGCCTTGTTTCAGGTCATAAGAGCGGACAACCCTGCGTTCTCTTCCCTGGCAGCCGCTCAGGGCATATGGGGGTTCCGGAAGTTTATTCGGGTCCACGGGTTCACCAGTGAACTCAACCGCTTCCATCATCTGTCCAAGCAATCCATCGGCCAGA
This sequence comes from bacterium, assembly GCA_049679205.1. Lineage (GTDB taxonomy): Bacteria > Hydrothermota > Tepidihabitantia > SM23-42 > SM23-42 > SM23-42. Next base: position 3,432 of record JBAUFP010000445.1, read on the forward strand.
ATTAAGGCAGGATTGCGATATTTTTCGGCAAGTTCAAAGGCTAGTTTAGGAAATTCATATAGTTCCTGGGCGGAATTCGGTGCCAGCGTGATCGTGAAATAATCACCATGACCCCCACCGCGCGTCGCCTGGTAGTAATCAGACTGGGCTGGAGCAATGTTACCTAACCCGGGGCCGCCCCGGACTACGTTCACCACCAAAACCGGAATGTCGGCACCGGCGATATACGAGATGCCTTCCTGCATGAGACTGATGCCGGGCGAGGAAGATGAGGTCATTGCCCTTTTCCCGGCGGCGGCTGCGCCAAAGAGCATGTTTATTGCTGCAATTTCGCTCTCGGTTTGAATAAACACTCCGCCGATTTCGTTCATCCGGATCGACATAAATTCCGGTATTTCATTTTGCGGGGTAATGGGATATCCAGCAAAAAACCGGCAGCCAGCGGCGAGGACACCTTCAACAATCGCGTGATTACCATACATCAATTTCTTTTCAGCCATCGTGCCTCCTCTATTTGTATATTTCGATTGCCGGTTCTGGACATATCTTGAAGCAGTATCCACAACCTGTGCATTTGCTGTTATCGGTTACTTCTGCTGGGTGATAGCCATTGGAATTGATTCTATCCGCGGAGAGAATCAGAATGTTCACGGGACAGACATCGTCACAACATAGTCCACAGCCCTTGCAAACTTCCTCCAGAATTTTTACTTGAGGCATTTAGTCCTCCTTTCGGAAACTGCTTGCTTGCCTATAATATGATTCTCGAATGCATACAGGTGAAACGTACTAATTATAGTCAGATAGTCAGAAAAGTCAAGAAAAGTGCTCTAAAAACAGCCCATATGTGGACAATCGGTTGATAATTGAACTTAAGTATCGCTTAAGTATTGACAAATATAAAATTTCTTCTATAATTCCACTATGCTGGTCCTAATTCTGGTACTCTCCTGTCAATTCGACGTACGCTATCAGTCCTTTCTCGAGTCTCCCCGGAGTGAGGCGATATTCGTCGGCCTGACGCAAGGCAGATATGATATTTCCGATTTTTCAGATAACCCTGTTGTGTTATGGTTCTGGCGTAATAGCGCCAATGATTCACAAGCCGATTCATTGCTCAGGAGGGCAAGAATAAGACGTAATTTCTATCTTTCTGCCGTATTAAGATGGGAGGCAAAAGGGGCTGATTATGAGACGGCAATGAGCAAATTACAGCTTGCCAGCCATTTCGATTCATCGGCCATTGAGAATTTTCTGTCGTACATGGTGCTGGCGGTTAAGGAGCGAAATCTTGATCCCTTTATCTCGGCATTTTCTTTACCGGTTTTCTCTGACTTTCGAAGCCAGATTTTTCTAATCACGAATGGCGTCATACTGATCTTCATTGCTGTATTCATGTGCGGGTTTGTCTACGTGGGGACCAAGATTGTATATTATCTGCCAATGATTAGCCATCGTATTGATCCTCAGGAGCACAATAGAATCAAAGGTGTTATGGGTCTTGCCTTCCTCCTATTCCCGGTATTGGTTTTCCGTAATCTATACCTGATAATGATCAGTTATACCATCTTGCTGCTCTTCACGCTCAGCATGCGGGAGCGTAACTGGTTGAGACTGATCATTGTATCGATGATCGTGATATTTGTCTTTTCGCTACCCTTGACTCATTTTGTTGAATTTCTCACCAAGAAATCAAGGAATTATACCATGTACGAAATGGTGTATTACGACAGCAAGCCGAGAATTACTGCCAATAACGAACGCGATAAAACATTCTTGGCCTACGCGTACAAGCAACATGGGGATCTAGAGAAAGCCATGTCGGTGTATGAGGAGATGTATTATACAGGGAATCGCGATATTGCGGTTGTAAACAATCTAGCCAATATCTATCTGATATATGAAGAAGAAGCTAAAGCTGAGACGCTCTATAACTATGCGATGCGCGCTGACGCTCGAGGTGAGCCGTTTTTCAATATGGGACTATTGAGGTTAAGGAATCTAGAATATAGCGAGTCATCAAGATATATGGCCGAAGCGAGGCGGCGAAATTACTCTTCGGCATCAAGTGACCCAGTAGATATAATGCCTACAGCGCGCGGCTATTATCAAATGATTTTCTCTGAACCGCTCCAGCTTTTTGGGGTCGTTAATCCAATTTACGTTTTTCCTTTTGTCATTATATTCGTGCTTACCTTTCTGCCTTTCAGATTTCCGTCCCCCTTTTACTGCGCGACCTGCGGCCGGGCGATATGTAAGAAGTGTCAAGAGCAGATGGAAGACGAAGTAATGTGTAAAGAATGTTTCACCAAGTTGAAATCAACAGAAAACGTCGAGATGGAAGCACTCCTAAAACATTCAGTAGGCAGTCGCCGTAGACGGGCTAGATCCGTGATTGCCTACTTGGTCAATATTATAATCCCGGGTGCCGGATTGATTTATATGGGGCGAAATTTCGTGGGGCTGTTGGTTGTGTTTAGTGTCATGCTTGGTTACATACCTCTTTTGTTTTCGCACTTCTTCGTTAAACCCGCAGGTTGGGTAAGTCTCTCAGCGACGCCGATATTCGTGCTGGTTGCGGTGGTAATTGCCTTATTGACTTATCTCTATTCATTCCTGGCGATGAGGAGTTCTTATGGCGATTGAAGGTGATCTAAGCAGCCTCAACATCACGAGTGTCCTGCAACTTATTTCGCGTGAACGTCTTACCGGGGTGCTCAAGATAAGGAAGGGTACCGAGGTCGTCGACGTAGGTTTCATTGATGGCGATATCACCGGTGCATTCTTTGAACTGGGCGAACGGGTTGAAAGGTTAGAGACGTATCTGGTTAAATCAGGTATGATTGGTAAAAACCTATTCGATATGATAGAGGATATCCATCACGAAACAAAAAGACCGGTTATGAACATAATTATTGAGGATAAATATTTGACGATCGAAGAGCTGGAGCGTACGATTAAATTCAAGATACAAGAGGTGATGGACGAATTGTTTACCTGGAGTGAAGGTGAGTTTAAGTTTGAAGAGGGAGCATTGATCTACCCGAAGAGCATCATCAAAATCAGAATGCATACCGAGGGGTTGATTCTGGAATCGGCGCGGCGGCTGGATGAATGGCCCAGGATTTCAAAGGCGATTTCGTCGAGCGAGATTGTGTTCAAAAGAATCGACCGCCCAGAGCTTAAACTGCAACCAAAAGAGGACGAAGCCCGAGTTTTGTCATTGATTGATGAAAGACGCAGTGTCAATGATCTTGTTGAAATAACCGGTCTTGGAAAATTCCATACCTATTCATGTTTATATCATTTGTTATCGAGTGGGCAAATTGAGGTTGCATATGCGAAACCTACGCTTAAGCAAGGTCGTATGATTGACGTCTCGATAAAGACACTCGTTGCCCCTTTCGCTGTTGCCGTGACCATTGGCATCCTGTTGTTTGAGTTTATCGTTGGTAGTATCATCTCAAACAAGGGGTGGCTTTCCATCGATGTGGTCAACGACGATGTATACCAGGAATATAGAGAATATTACCAAAAAATATTTTTATACAAACTTCAACGTAAACCTTCGTCCCAAGAAATCGAAGGGTTATTTTAATCTCTTAGACTAAAACTTATCTGGGTGCGTTATGGAATTGGTTTGTGTGTTGGCTTTTTCATTTCATAAGTGAATTGACTGATCGTATATAGCTGCATAAGTTCTTCGTAAGAAAAAGTTGCCTTGCATTTCGGACATACATAAAACTCGTCGTCAGTAACTATCAGGTTGATGTAATTCGAAGTGAACAGACAGACCGGGCACAAGACGTTATCGATTCTCGCCATGGGGAATTATACATGCTTGGGGGTATTTGTCAATTGCTTTCCGGTGTCAGTGTTTTTTTTTGAAAAGAACGGATAATCCCGTTCTTGATGTAACACCAGGACATCGCTTTTGTGTTGCTCAAACACACGATTTCTACTTTTTTGTTGATGCCGATCATGCCGCACTTGCATCCGTGTGTTGTTGCATACTGTAGCGTTTGCCTCCCTGCTTCGTTAGCCGTGCGTCTAGCCATTGCATTCACGGCACGGAAAGCGAGAAGGTGGCGCATTATTTCCTCCCCGTGGCCGGTCGTGCTGATTCCTCCGCTGCGGTCGGCATAGGTGCCAGCGCCAATAATTGGTGTGTCACCAACGCGCCCGGGCAGCCTTAAATTTATTCCGCCACTTGATGTGGCGACAGATATTTTCCCGTACCGGTCAATTGCCACTGCGCCGATTGTGCCATAGAGTTTGCTGAATTTGCCGATTCTTTTGAAATACGTACTCTCGCGCTTTTGTTTTTTTCTTTTCCAGATACGTTCCTTCTCCTTTGTTTTCGGATTGTGGTAGGGTATTCCCCTCAGGCGGGCAAATCTGATTGCATTGTCGCCGCAGAGCAGGAGATGGTCAGTTTCCTCCATTACCATGCGGGCGACCGATATGGGATTTCTAACATTTCTTATAACCCCCACTGCGCCGAATCGTAAATCACTCGTCATAATAGAAGCATCCATTTCGACTTCACCGGTGAGGTTTAAATAAGACCCGGTGCCGGCATTGAAGACCGGTGTATCCTCAAGGATGATTGCAGTTTTCTCTACCGCGTCAAGACTCGATCCTCCGCCCGAGAGAATCTCATAACCAGCGCGCACAGCTTTGATCAATCCTCTTCTGCGGCGGTGTGGGTAATTAATACCACCCGCACCTCCGTGCGCGATAAGGGCAATTCTGCCTTTCATCGCTGGCGTGCCACCTTACCGATGTGCTTGAAATCCGTATCTTTTATCATTATAAAATACAATCCGGCCGCGACATCGCGCCCCGCCTCGTTCTTCCCGTTCCAGGATATTCTTTTGTCAGTTATCTGCTCCGGTTCGAACCTCTTGACCAGCGTACCACTGAGTGAATATATTTCAACCACTGGACTGAGCGTGTCAGGATAATCAAGCACAATGGAGCAGGAGGTCTGAAAGGGATTAGGTATCGAATAGGGAACGGCGTATTCTTCAACTAATACTTCCAGTAAGTTACTCAAGTTTCCTTTGTTCGTGTAATCATCCTCGGCGTAGACTGCATATAGGTGATTGCCCCGCAGTTCATTGTAGAGAAGGAGGGAGGTATCTCTGTAATCGCCTCGAATTATGTACCCACCGTTCATATTGCAGAGTGAGATATCATCAACGTAGCAGCCACCCATATTCACTGCACCGTTGGTGTGATATGAGATGCGAACTGGATAATTCCCGGCCGGCAGGAGTATTCTGCGCTCAATCCAGCCATTTGAAGAGCCATAATGAACGTCCTCAAATTGGCCGTATTGAATGATCAAGGAATCACTGATGTCTTCGGTGGTGTAGTGAAGAAAGATGCTCAGGAATCCAAGGTCTTCAATCAATACATTGTCCCTTGTCTCCATATGGCTTTGCAGGTTGCTCGCGTTACCCGAGAAGAATGAAAGAGAGCCTTGTTGATAATTCGTCGAACTTAAGGTAAAGCCGTTCAGATGCCAGCGGCTTGAATCTTCGCATGGATCATATAAAAGCCCGGTAGTATCCACTGCCTCAGCAACATGGTACTTCACTCTGGACAGATCATGGGTTTCGGTCCAGCTAAGGCGAAAATCATTGTTGGTGCCAATATTGCCGGCCGTTATCGAGATTGCGGTCGGTTTGATATCATCGCTGTCATAGAACCAGTTCAAGAACTCCAGCCATTTTGACCCGGTCCACGAAAGTGTCTGATAGTAATTGAGCAGCTGCTTGAATTGCCGGTATTCATCGGGGAACCATACGGTAAGCCCCGTAGTATTTGAGAAATCATCTCCCCAGTGGGCAGTGTAGAGAACGGTTCGCATATAGGCTTGAAGCAAATTTTCGGTTTCGACTATCCCGATGATCTCATCCAGCCCGGACAAAAAATCACCCAGGTCGATAAAATCATCCGTGGTGTCAGGGATACAGCCGATCGCCGGAATTGTCTGGACCGTGTTTCTCAAGCTGCGCAGCGATTGACTAGGCGGGGCGTATATCAACCGTTGCGTTAGAACGCCAAAGTACTTTTTTATATCACTTAAGCCGGCAAGGTTGATTGCTGAAATGGCAATTGGCTGTACGTTGCTGTAATTGTTTATGGTATTCTGGATCAGGTTTTTTGAGAGTTGAGTTGCTCCGATACCTGGATTCATGTGCAGGGTTTCTAGTATCCCGTCATAACGTAATCCAGCAAGAGGCATAATGGATTGGGGTGCGAGCAAAACGCGTGCATATTTCTGTAATTCAAAAGCAACTTCGGCCTGCTGCATCAAACAGGCATCAAAGGCAAAGAGGTCTATGCGCTGGTCGGTAAATTCATAGGCAGTAGCCAGGGCTTTTCTAAAATCGCCATTGGCAATGCTCAAAACATTACCACTCGACCAGTCAGTACCAAATGATCTGTGAGGCATTGCTGTCCAACCAGTGCCGTGATCCCAGAGAATAACCAGATACTTATCAGCCGGGAAGCTGCTGATCCCCCAATACAGAAAATCGCTCAGGGTTTCCCATGAACACATATCGATGATTCCCAAATTCTGTATGGTGTAGGATGATCCCTGACCCACGAGCAGGCGCTGTGCTCCGATCGATGGTTTGTCAATCTGAACAACAACCCTTATGTCTTCATTCGAACCGAACTGTTCCATCTCGACGAGATCGGAATCGGCCCATTGCGCAAGATCATTGTCCGCCGCAACATAGACGAGCATGGTCCATTCCTGGCCGATCAAGACCGTTGGCAGGATCAATAATAAATAGAGAGATTTCATTCTTTGATATTAATCCGAATCATGTATCCGGTCAATTATATTGTATCCTATTAATGCATAATTCCTTTGAGTATCTCCGCCTCGGCTGGAATAGAACAACTCAGGGTGGCATTTTGTACAGAGATCGAGTGAGCCAAGCAATCTTGCGGATCCAAGGTCCTTGATGACCGCTGATTTCAGGTCCAGATAATACTTGCCATCACGCACAAGAATCGCTTGGGCATAATCTTTCTTGAAGAGGTCGACAACATCTTTTTTTACTTCATAACAACAAGTGCCGATCGAAGCACCCAGTAAATAGTGAAAATCCTTCAGCATTTTCCTGGCTTTCTTGGTAATCCCGCCAATGATACCACGCCAGCCACAATGTAAAATAGATATTTTGTCCTGGGAAAAGGCGTATACGGGCAGACAGTCGGCGATCTTGATCCCCAGGCCCTTTTGCTTGGAGCTCATCAAACCATCGCCGATTCGCTCTGCGTGTGATTCAATATCGATAACAATCGACGAGTGTATCTGCTCAAGGAAAACAGGCCTTAGGTTCTGAATGAGCGAATCCTGTCCGATTTTTGTCGAGTACAGGGCAGTGTGCTTGTTCCATACAAACCGAAAATATCGGATTTCATTCTCTGAGATCAACTGCCAGTTCACGGCTCGGTTTTCTCCATCTCTTTTATTCTTAACACAACTTTTCTCTTTCCCAGAAAGGCATCTTCGGCGATCGAATAGAGGCAATTCACCCGCGTCTTGCCAATCTCGATACCCAGAATATCATCGGCCTGGTCAAAAGCAATGGCCGCAAAGACCTTGCCTCCTTTTCTCAAAGCAATTTTCAGGTGATTCGAGCCGACTACCCGCGGAATACCGACGACCTCGAAATCCTTGCCGTAAAACACTGGTTGAGGGTTTGCCATGCCTGTAGGCTCAAAGTATTTAAGAAAATAGATCAATTCGGGCGTAATGTCGGCAAGGTCCAGTTCTGTATCATAGAGGCTCTGTCTTTCGAAGATTGAGCTATCGATTCCTTGAGCATATGCATTCAGGCAGGTGCGGAAAGACTCCAGGTTCTTCTCATTCAGTTCGAGCCCTGCTGCCTGGGTATGACCACCGTACTTGATGAGTAATTCCTGGCAGTTACCAATGGCCTGGGTGATGTCGACACCCGGTATGGAACGCGCCGAACCTTTCGCGACACCTTCTTTGAGCGATAATAGGAGTGACGGACTGTAGTAATCAGATGTGATCCTTGACGCTACAATACCAAGGACCCCTTCATGCCAACCTTCTCTTGCCAGGACTATTATCCGATCCTTATCACAACCCGTAGCCTTGATTATTGAAACCGCTTCATCGTAGATCCTGTCCTCAATCCCTTTACGTTCTTGGTTGTCCAAAGAAAGACTGCGGGCCAGTTGGAGTGCATGGGGCATGTCACGCGTAAGGAATAGTTCTAGGGCGCTCCGGGCATCACGTAAGCGACCACATGCATTGATCCGCGGTCCGATTATAAAACCGAGATGGTAGGCGGTTACGCCCCTCTTTAATCCGGTCTCCTCGAGCAAAGCCTTGATCCCGGTTTTCTGACTCTTGGGGATTTTGCTAATACCGTATTTTACCAGAGTGCGGTTTTCATCTATCAACGGCACGATATCGACCACGCTGCCGAGGGCAACGAGATCCAGATCTTCGTTGCATTCCTCTTTTGGCCGGTGGATCTTCTCATGAAGAGCCTGGGTCAATTTGAAGGCGACGCCTACCCCGGCAAGATCTGGGAAGGGATAATTACTGCCCGGCACCTTGGGGTTGATCAGGGCTAGTGCATCCGGTAGTACTGCCTTGGGCCGGTGGTGATCGCAGACAATAACGTCAATGCCTTCTTTTTTGGCATCTGCAATTTCATCTATTGCACTGCTTCCGCAGTCGACGGTGATGATCAGTGAGCATTTTTCTTCTAGTGCTCGGGCAATGCCGCTCTTTTGTAGACCATAGCCTTCTTCAAGGCGGCGCGGGATGTAGTTACTGACCCCGAGTCCGAATTTTTCGAGATTTTTGACCAGGAGTGCAACCCCGGTTATACCATCAGTGTCATAGTCCCCGTGAATGAGGACCTTTTCTTTGTTTTTTATTGCCCGGATAATACGGTCGACCGCTTTTTCCATATCATCCATTAGAAATGGGTCGTGAAGATCAGAGAGCGCTGGTGCGAAGAACTTCTCGATTGACTTGGTTGTTAGATACCCGCGGGTTTTAAGTATCTGGACGATTACCCTGGGTATTGTCTTTCCCCGGATTTCAATATCAGTTGCTTCTGTGTTATTATTCTTTGGACGCCATTTGGTCATGAATTTTTGTAGAGTCCTCTAGTTCTTGCCTGGTTGTTTTCAGCTGGGTATATGATACTCCCAAATGAGATGCTGTCAATAAGAGTAAATGTGGGGTAATCTATAAGCCGGGTTCTGTAATAGATAGTCATTTCTCTTGTCCCAATATCACTACTGGGCTCTGCGCAACCTACCCGTTCCGTCCCCCGTCACAATATGCGCCGGGGAGAAGCGGGCCGCTTCGACCGGAACTACTTGGTTTTGCTTCGGATGGGGTTTGCCAAGCCCCTGATGTCGCCATCAGGGCGGTGAGCTCTTACCTCGCCTTTTCACCCTTACCCCGCTATTGTGCAGGGCGGTATGTTTTCTGTGGCACTTTCCCCCCGCACCGTAAGTGCGGGGCTTCCTGTTAGGAAGCATCTTGCCCTGTGAAGCCCGGACTTTCCTCTCACATAGAGCGACTATCCGACTACCCCACGAGAGATTATAATCGTGCTCACGGGCGGTGTCAATAATGCATGGAAAACCAACCTGCTATATTCTGTTAACTTTCAACCCCATAATCAGCCGATATTCCATAGCAATTTTCATGCTGAATAGATTTCCGCTGCTTGCTGTTAACTTTTGACAATATCCGATTGAATATCAGCGAGTCACTCCTCCTACTACGGTGACTGCAGGGAAAACCGCATGAAATATGTACGAGCCGGCATGGGATAATCAAGGTCCCATGTAGTATGCCCGAATTGTAGTGCGTACTCGGAGTCGGTCAAGTTCTTTATCCCCGCCGCCATGACAACGTATTTGTTGATCTTCTTACTCACGGCAGTATTGATAACGATGTAGCGGCCCAAGATTTTGCGGTCCATGGTTACGTTCGGGTAATCATCGTAATTTGGATAATAGTTGATTCGTTCTGATATAAACTGTCCGGCAATATTCAGTTTGATGCCGGCGGGCAAGGTGAGATTAAGGTGTGAACCAATCATATAATCGGGCGTGAATGCCGCCTTACGTTCGATCTCTTCGACGATTATGAGGCTGGTGTCATTTATCCAGTCGTAATAATCATAGACGATTTCCTCATTCTTTTGTCGGGCACTCAGATAGGTTGCTTCGATACTGTAGTTGAAAAAATCATTTACGTAGTGCCTTATCTCAAGATCCAACCCCTTAACAGATAGATAGTTCAGGTTCTGCGGTTGCCAGAGATTGTCGGCTCCCGGCAACCAAGCAATGCGGTCTTCTACATTGCGTGCAAAAAGCGAGAGGGCACTCAACACCGATGGTACTGGTGAAGTCTCGACGCGCAATTCGTAGGCCCACCCGTTTTCTGGTTGGAGCTCGGGATTACCATACTGCGGCCAATAGAGGTCGTTGAAAGTCGGCGCACGGAATGTCTTGCCAACAGATAATTTTAGCCATAAGCGTGGGTTTAGAATACTCACAAGGCCAAGTCCCGGCGAAAGGAATCGGCCAAACTGGGAATTGTGGTCGTAGCGAATGCTGGAGTTCAATGAAAGCTCATCATTGATATGCATTCTCAACTCACACCAGGTGCCGAAATCGTAGGAACTCGCCTCCCAGGTTGTGTCGTTGTCGGCCGTTACATACACGGTTGTTTGCAGCGTATCATAGTGGGCATCCAGACCGAGTGCGTAATCGAAAAAATTCGTGCTTAAGGTGATCATTGTATTGAAGCCCAGCTTGTGCACGAGATAATTGTAGTCTTCAGTCACTGTGTCGCCAATCGTACCTGGGTACACGGTGTGGAATTCAGTGCGCTGTCGATTGGCAAAAATACTCCCGTAGTAATTGATGTTATCTGAAAGATGTAAATCAACGCCGATATTGCCCATCAGTGTATGGTCTTTCTCACGATCGAAAAGCGAGGTTGCCGTACTATCGCCAAATTGGGGAATGGGGTGCGCGCTATCAACGCGGGGCAGCGGGCCTGGAATCCCATAGTCTTTTCTATCATAGAATAGTGATGAACACAGAGCGACTTGGTCAGTTCTATGAGAGATCGCACCGGTGATGTGATATTTTGCTAGCTCGCTATTGCTTCTGATTCCCGCGTCATGCGTGTAGGCCCCGGTCAGGTTGAATGACGTGGAACTTACGGGCAAGCCAATCCGGAACGAAGCATTCGTTGTCTGGAAAAGCTTATCAATGATGGTGGTCGAAGGCGTGAATCTCATTTCTACTTCGGGTTTCTTCGCTTCAGTCACCGTCAGGATGTTCACAACACCGCCCAGCACATTTGTACCGTAAATACTGGAAACCGGTCCCTTAACGATTTCTATCCGTTCGATTGTGTTGATATCGATCACGCTTAGATCGGCCATGCCATTGGTTATTGCATTCAGCGGCTGCCCATTAACCAGTACCAGAGTGCCGTTAGAAGGTATGCCACGGGTTGTAATGCTGGTGACGCTGCCCGGCGTACCGTAGTCATTGAACTCAATGCCAGCAGCAGCGCTGAGCACTTCGTTAAGGCTGAGTGCACTTAGTTGCTCGATCTCTTCCCGCTCGATGATCATTACCGCGACTGTTACATCTTGTAGCAAAGTAGGATAGCGATTGGCAGTCACGACGACCTCGTCCATCTCATAGATCGATTGGCCAAAAAGCATGATCAGGAGAAAAGCAAACATGTGTCCTCCTTTCGTCCGAAGGTTCAATTGTTACTGGAGATAGGTCTCCTGGCTTCCCCGCCATTTTGGCTGCCTTCCCATTCCGCATCTATGGTGCGGACAGTGGCATTTCTTACTTGCCAAAAGGGTTCCCTTTTTCAAAAAAGGGCGGGGTCACAGTGGCGGCGACCGCGGCCGAATTTCACGGCGCTTCCCTTGAATCCACCAGCTGAGTCAGTATATCTCAAAAAACTGATATGTCAAGTGATCGAAAGGAAGTGATGAAGCACGAATGATGTTTTATAAAAACTTAGCCAGAAAGGTTAACAGTAAGACAATGACCAGGGCCGGTAGAAAATTACTAATTTTTATTCTTTTTACGTCTAGTAATCTCAGTCCGATGGCAAAAATCATTATGCCACCGACACTGGTAAAATCGTTCAGGTAAACCGGGTCGGTCAAGAAGCTGAATTGCTGGGCAAGTAGTGTCAGCCCGCCTTGAATCACTAACACGGTAAGCGCCGAGAATATCACACCTACACCGAGGCTTGAAGCCAGGATAATTGATGACACGCCATCCATCAGTGATTTGATGAAGAGCAGTTCTGGTTTGTTTTGGAGTCCGGCTTGTATGGAACCGAGTATGGTCATGGGGCCAACACAGAAAAGAAGGCTGGCGAACACAAAACCCTGGGCAAATGAGGTTTCACCCTGGGCTTTTACCAAATGCTTGAGTTTTGTTCCGATACCCTCAAGGAAGCCTTCAATATGCAATATCTCGCCGATTACTCCACCCAGGATCAGGCTCAGGACAACAAGGAGCGGGCGCTGCATCTCAAAACCCATCTTGCCGCCGAGAATACAGGAGAAGAGGCCGAGCCCAATCATGATAATCTTCTTTATGTTGTCGGGTATGCCTTTTCGCAAGAGCATGCCGATTAGACTGCCCGCGATCACCAGAATCGTGTTGACTACAGTACCGATCATGCTTGAATTATACTTGTTCGCCGGCGAAAATCAACTTCAATGTACTCTACTTCTTAGATCCCGTGAATGATAACTTAATTGCCGCGTAGTTCAAGCGGGGTTTTAACCTAGCTGCATTATTAAAGAATTTGCCAATTGGCAAATTCTTTAATTGACTTCTGGAATATAATGGATATACTGCTCCGTGATGAAAAGCAAGGTTCCTGAATTGCATTATCGAAGTTCAAGGATTTGTCGCGTGTTAGGCAATCCCACAGCTTATCAAATACTGAAGGTTCTCATAAGAAGCAGAAAGACCCCGTCAGCCATCGCCGATGAACTCAAACTGTCCCTGCCCACAATCAGCATTGCGCTCAGACATCTGAGGCAGATCGATTTGGTTCGTTATGAGAATATGAAAGAGGGTAAAGTCTATTTTATAAAAGACGATACAATCGCCTCGATTCTTAACCAGCTCGAAGTGCTGGTCAAACGGCTCAGAAGCCGTGAATACTAGGTCAGAGAAGACCCGTCAGAGCCGGACTGTAAGGCGTTAACTGATGGTCTAATTCGCTATTTCGCTCCAGCTTTGAAAACGATGGTGGTGAAGAGTTCAATAAAGAACCCGTAGATGATGCCCATGATCAGCGTGCCGAGGAAGATAAACATCTCTTTGCCCGGAACATAGAAGCCTTGAAGAGCCATAGGTAGACTGAAGAGGAAGCCCATGATTATTCCGTGCAGCCACCACTTGATTTTGATAACACTGATGCCGATGGCAAAACCGATCAGGGTACGGCTGAGAATGGTTGACAGGGCAAAGTACCAGGGGGTTGGCCCTTCAGACGATGCGAGTCCCCAGCATATGAAGCCGGAGATTACGCCGAACAGGGTTGCGATAAAAAGCCTCTTCTTATTTAACATATATCCTCCTCGTGTATTAACGATATCTATAGAACGCACTTTGTTAAGTAAATTAGAGGTAAATAGGTTGACATCGAGAATATTGTGTGTAAACTAAGGTCCAACACACCTGAGTATATTTCAGCCTGTTTGCGACTGAAACTTATTCCTTAGGTCAAGCGTATACATAATAAGAAAGGAGATGGAATGAGCATATTGAATATATACTTTGCGCCGAGCAAAGTATTCAATGTTCTAAAAGAAAAACCCCAATGGATTATGCCGTTTATTATTATTCTCGTGGTCGTGGCGGTGACCGCAGCTGTGACCGTTAGCCTCACCCGCGAGACGATCGTTGCGCGGCAAGAAGAGATGTTCGAGGAAAGGGGGATGTCTGAAGAACAGATTGAGCAGGCCAAGCAGTTTACTTCGGGCCCGGCAATTGTGATTTCGAGCGTACTGAGTGCCGTGATATTTACTGCCATCCTGTTACTGCTTTTTGCGCTCATTACCAATCTCTTTATTCCTCTTTTCGGGGGCGAGAGTGGCTTTCAGAAAGTATTCTCAGTCATCTGTTTCTCTGCATTGGTAGTTGTTCCGGCCGCAATCCTGAAGTTGATCATGATCGCCATAACCAAATCACCTTTTGTGACCACGTCACTTGCGCTCTTGGTTCCCAATCTGGCCAAAACGTCTTTTGTGTATCAACTGCTTGCTGGATTTGATTTCTTCCTCCTCTGGGAGATGATACTGGTGGCTATGGGTATCACCATAACCAATAATGTCGTGAAGAAAAATGCCTACATCCTGATTTTCATGATATGGATTGCATCGATTTTCGTCGGTATTGGGCTGGGCAGCATTTTCGGCCGCGGGATGTAATAGGTTACGTTTGTCAGAAATATAGATCATGATTTTCTTATTGTTTTTTGCGCAGATTGATTCGTTGTCGATGGATCAGGCAATCCATCGGGCTCTTGCGAATAGTCCGATCTACGGAGAGTCGCGGGTATCATTGGAGAAGTCACGTATTCAATTCTATCAGGTTCTCGTCGAATTACTACCGACCGCGTACGTAACTGGCACCTACACAAAGAGTGATTATCAAGGTTTTACGAGCAGCGGGTATGATGGTTCATTGCAGCTTACTGTGCCGGTGTTTGATCTCGATATCATCAGTGCGATATTTGCGGCGCACGGGCAAATGAAAGGAAGCGCTATTCAGCACGATGCCGACGTTTCTAATTTGATTCTGCGAATCAAGACCGCGTACTATAACTTAATCAACGCACTGGAACTGCTGGAATCCGTAGAGAAAACAATCGAGAGGGCACAGGAGACTTTGAAATTGGTCGAGGCGAAGTACGAATTAGGCGCGGC
>JBAUFP010000446.1:0-2436 GCA_049679205.1 bacterium
CTAACCGCGTCGGCACATAATCCCAATCGCCTACAAACAGACAGTAAGCAAAATGATCGTCAGACATCGACGGTGCCTGCCAATGGTCATATGCATATGCGAGAAAATGACGCAACTGAGCCGCCGAATCAGGGGCCAGACTGTCAAACTGCGTATAGATATCATCCATCTTAACTAGACCGACTTCGAATCCGTTATGGTCAACACGCCATTGCGCGAATTGTTCTAACCAATACGAAGCAGTCTCGTTGTAATAGAAATCAGTACCCATGACAATTAGATAGTCGGCGACGTTGTTTGTATCGCGCAGGTCACTATAATAATGAAACGCAGGTTCAGGAACAGACTCTGCCTCGCGGTCAATGCCTTGGTAATTCAGCAAAACCTCACGACCGATCTCCTCAAACGGCCCCAAGCCCATGGTATTCTCGATGACCGTACCTGAAAAATCAATTCTCAGGTCGAGCTCATGATGTAAATACATTCTGTTTTGCTGGGGGTTAAACTGAATCGGATACAAAAAAACTTCAAGTACACGCTGCTCGCGCCAATACCCATCAGTGCCTAGCTCGTAAAGGACACCGGGATATAGGGTGTCTTTATCAAAGAATGTAGTGTCGTACGTGTATATTTCTTTGAAACAGACACAACCTCCGCTGTCTTCGAAAACTACACGCGGTATGGGGTATATCAAATAGTTATCATATTCAGTGTGATCAGAATTATAGAGCTTTGTTTCGAGGCTTGCCGAATCAGGGATTGCTATCAACAATCTGACAAACGGGATCTCCGGTTTACCAGCACTCATTGTATCACTCAGTACTGGTTCTTCAGGGATTCTTATACGTTTGAAATCCTTGGCATCAATCACTGTGTCATGTTCGGTGAAACCATAAATGACAGTCTGAATGCAGACTCCCAGACTGTCAGACATAATAGTTGTCTTTTGTGGGGGCACAGGTTCATCAGATATCCCCACAACTCTTTGCCAGTCTGCATTCAGGGCACTAATCAAAAAAATACCCAAGATTGTTATAGTCTTCATTTTTCCTCCTTAAGATTACACCTTGCTGTTTGCCTTGTCAAGCAATATCTCCTTATTTTTGTTTCGTATCTTGCGGAACCAGATAGAAATTCAAATACCTCGGACTTGGCAGCTGCGCCCCTTGTCTTTGAGCATTGTATTGAGGGTGAGCTGCAGTCACTTTCCATAAACCACTGGATAGCGTGTCATTTACGACATAATAGCCAGTCGTGTCAGTATAGGTTGAAAAGTATCCTTGAGCGTCAATGCATTGGCCTTCGACGTGTGCTGAAGCAATGCCTGTACTGTCGATGGTATCATGAACATGGCCGTGGACAAACTGGGCACTGAGCTTTCCCGGAACGATGCACAGAAGCGTAATAGCAGCCGTCAGACACAGATACTTCATACTTTACCACCTCCCTTCGTCCTAGATATTATACTGAGTTACAGGCATTACATGGCGTGCTGGTTTTTTTGTCGTTTATGGACATTTTTCTTCTCATCATGACAACCTTACGATATTTCAGAAGGTTCATTTACTCCCAACTCTCCTATGTTGACGTTTCTTCAAAATTGCTTCATCAGGTAACACTACAAAGTGACAATCCGTCGGTCTAGCTTCCGTTACTTAATTGACAGCCCATATCTGCTTGACTATAATAAGATGCGTGCACAGACTTTCCACAGATACATGATAGAAAAGCATGGGTGCCGCGAAGCATTGTAAACATTAGCGCCTGTAGCTCAACTGGATAGAGCGACGGACTTCGAATCCGTAGGCTGCGTGTTCAAGTCACGCCAGGCGCGTGCGAATTTCACACGCTGTTGTTGTATGGAGTGTGCGTGAAATTCAGCATCCCACACTTTCAACAGAAAGTGCGGGGTTCCATTTTGATGTAGTTACAGAATTCAGCATCCCGAATCCGCCTTAGGCGGAGAGGGAACCACCCAGAAAATGCCTTTTCGAGATAAAAAATCCATTATCTTAACAATATATAAGAACGACGGACTTACCATCCGTAGTTTGTAATAATGATAGACGTGCTTGACAAATGGCACATTTGAACTAGAATAGATTAGAGAAATTCGGTAGATCTCAGTAAATTTGTATGCGTATACAGGGAGGAGACCATGGTATGTAAACAGAAGTATGCACTAATAGCAGCCATTATTCTATTGTGTTCACCGCTGCTCGTATCCGCCCAATGGTTTGAAACCACGATTACAGTAGGAGAGGTGCCTGGTCCTTTGGTCTATAATCCGACCAACAACAAGGTCTACTGTGCTAATGAGGGTAGCGCTAATGTCACGGTGATTGATGGCGCAACCAATGGGGTTATTACCACGATTGGAGTAGGAAATTCCCCTTGTGCTCTAGTCTACAATCCGACCAACAACAAGGTCTACTG
>JBAUFP010000447.1:0-6604 GCA_049679205.1 bacterium
CCAAGAATAATAGGTCTATAGTATTGCAGTAGAACATCATGATCAACAAGCCCGCTGTGGTCTACCACTGCCCGGTACACATCCGGATGCATGAAGGCAAGCTTGAACGCACCTGAACCACCCATTGAATGACCCATTACGCTACGTGCATCCCGTGAGGAGATCACGCGGTATGTAGTATCAATGTATGCAATGAGATCATAGACAAGATAATCCTCAAAATCGCCGTACAGGGCTGAATTTGTATAGCAGCTGCCATAGTATGGACCAACACTCGCATCCGGTTTCACAACGATAACCGGGTCAATATGACCGTTGCCAATGAGTGTATCCAGGTGATAGTAGATGTATGAATAACCCATGTGGTTACTCAATCCTCCGTGGAGAAAATAGACCACTGGATAGTCTATGCCGGAGGTATCATAGCCTTCGGGTAAGTATATGCGCATATAACGCGTGCTCCCGAGCGCCTCGCTGTAAAAGGAATCGCTGATGACTGTTCCGGCTCCATGTGCAAGCGACAGTGCTGCTGTGATTCCGATGAGCAATATACACAACCTTTTCATAAAACCTCCACTCCTTAGTAATTGAGTAACTGTGTAATTAAGTAATTAAAGAAATCAGTCATTGAGTCATTGGATGCTTCGCATCCATAGATTACAGTGATAACACACAGATTGCAGTGATATTTATCAGCCATTGTGTCATTTGCCTTTCAGTGAGTATTATAAGGAAGGAAGTAACAGAACTCTCACAAGAATGCTCAACATACAAATTTCGAATTTCGAAATGCGGAATTGCGGAAAACGAAAAGACTGATTCACGATTCATGATTCACGATTCACGATAAAACATAGTCATTGGGTCACCACCACAAGGAATAGTCATTAAGTCACTAAGTCATTTCAATAGAGGGCTCGAAAGGGCTCAGAGAAGGCTTGAGAAGGCAATGAATGGCAATAAACGGCTAATCATAACACGTGGCGTTAGGCGTAATGCGTACGGTCACCCCCTCACCCTTGCCCCGTGGAATAGAAATGATAAATTCCACAGGGCGAGCCCTCTCCCGCGATGGGGCGAGGGAAGTCATTCGGTGAGATTGCTTCGTCGCCCCTCGACAAGCTCGGGATTCCTCGCAATGACCCCATACCTCTTCGAGCTACGGGGCAAGCGGGTGGGTAGGGACAACGGATTTTCGGTTTTGGGCGGGTCACGACGTAAATGTTCTGTGTATGATGTCTCCTTGTCTCCGCGTCTCCATATCTCCATGTCATCTGTTCATGGGGGCAGGCGTTCGTTTGTTCGTTTTTCGGGTCTAGCGTTTTATGTGATCAACGATCCATTGAAGGTGGGCGGGGCCGGTGCCGCAGCAACCACCCAGGATCTTTACACCGTATTTGGTGTTGAGCTCGACCATCTGTTTTCCCCAATCCGGAATAGCGTCTATCTGCAGTGTTTCCGCGCCCTCTAACTCTGACTGGTCCAGAGATGAGGCATTGGCTTGAATACCAAAAAAGCGGGAAAGGACGGCCTCGGGCTGTTCATTCATACACAGAAACGAAGGGTGGGAGCAATTGACCCAGTAACCAACTGGCGGCCTTTCGCAGGCTGAATCTATCACTCTGAAAGCTTGTTCTAACCTAGTACCATCGCGTACCCGACCCCTACGGTTTATGACAAAGCTGATAAAAAATGGGAGCTCTGTCTTCGACATTGCCCGCGCAATCCCGGTTGCCTCGGTAACCGCGGGTATTGTTTCCGCGATCAGGAAATCGACCCCTGTCTCGGTCAGCCTTCCTATCTGCCAGGAATGGAATTCATAACCCTCTTTTACGGAAAGAGCCTCAACTGGGTCGTAACAATCATTCTTGGGCCCAATACAACCACCGATGAAGATATTTTCCCTCCACGCATCAAATCTGCCGCGGATCTCTTTCATGAACTCAACCGCATCTCCATTGAGATTTTTCCTAATTCCGGCCTTAGATAATTTCTCCCGGTCTGCCCGCCAGGTTGGTGACAGAAGTATTATGGGAAAACCGGCCTTCTCGGCGATTGAAATAAAGGCGGAATATAGCTCTGCTAATTCTTGCCTTCCGACCTCATCATATATCAGGAGTGAATGTCCAAGTTTTGGATGTAGCTCGACCTTGCCCGAACGCCGTAAGGCTTCGACGATCGAAGCTTCGGCCAGGATGAAGTTGTTGTCTTCTAGTACACTCTTAAAGGACATGATGACACTCAATTAGTCTTCGAGTCTATCAATCTTTATTAAGTTATATCTCACAGTTGCATCAGAGTCAATACGCTTAATTTCGAATTTCGAAAAGCGGAAAGCGAAAACTTGAAAACCGATGCACGATGCATGATTCACGATAAAACATAGTCATTGGGTCATTTCAATAGAGGGCTCGAAAGGGCTCAGAGAAGGCTTAAGAAGGCAATGAATGGCAATAAAAGGCTAATTATAACACGTGACGTTAGGCGTAATGCGTTAAGCGGTTCGCGTATGGTGAGATTGCTTCGGCCGCCTGCGGTGGACTCGCGCGCTGTGGGGACGAGGGCTAAATTTTTGGCAAAACCTACTTGGTCTTCGCGAATATGTAGTTGTTTGATTTATCAAACAATGCCCAATGAATTGGGCAACTACTGGATTCCCCGGTTGAACCGGGGAATGACAGAAAGGTGGTAGCGGGGAGGGAAGATACCCCTGCACCTTCATGAAAGTGCGGGGTCACTCGAAGAGTAACGCATACAAAGCTATTCGATCGTAACTACCTTTTTGCTAGCGTGCTCGCCGTCAGTACTCAGGATGCAGAAGTATACGCCTGGTGCAACTTTTCGGTCATTAGTATCCTTTCCCTTCCAGATAACAGAGTAGATATCGGATTTTTGGTATTGATCAACCAGCGTTTTCACTAATCGACCTGAAACATCGTAGATCGAAAGCGAAACTCTTCCTTCGTACGGCAATGCATAACGAATTGTGCTACGTGTCTGCGCCGGGTTCGGGTGGACCTCGAGTAGCAGACGTTCAGCCGACACTATCTTATTTTCCTGAACTCCCACCGCAGAGTAATATTTCACCGTTGCCATGTCATAGTACGTGCCCCCGCCCACACTGCGTCCGCAGATATAGACACTACCTGCATTATCAGTGGCCACAGCCAGGGCGTAATCGGTGCTGTCACAACAGTTATATCCAGCAACCCATTGTTCGATTCCGGCTGAATCATATTTGAGAGCAACATAGTCATACATAGATGTTGCGCCCCGGCTAACTCCGGTAACATAGATATTTGCGTACTGGTCCATGGTCATGCATTTTCCACCCTCTTCGTCCGAAGGAGTATCATAATCATTTGCCGGGCCATTATACCTTGCGACCCAGACATCATTGCCAGTGCTGTCATATTTGATCGTTACAATATCTGATCCGGTACCAAGGCCCTGGCTCTGGCCGACAACGTACACATTGCCCAGGCCATCGACCTCTAAACCATACCCGCCGTCACTGGCACTGGTATCGGGATTGTTATATCGTGCTGTCCACTGTTCAGTGCCAAGCGCGTTGTATTTGATCGTTATGATATCACTGAGCGCGCCCGTAGTCCTGCTTGAACCCGTCACATAGACATTGCCTGATGCGTCAACCTCGATGTCCCGAACCATATCCGAACTGTCTGCCGTACCATTATAAGTTCGCGCCCAAACAGTATCACCGCCCGAAGCATCATACTTTATTGTCACATAGTCGTAACGTGTGCCGCTGGCGAACGGGTTAACATATCCAGCGACATAGATATACCCGTCGTTGCCGGCAATGACTTTGTGCCCTTTGTCATTATAATTGCCGGTGCCGTTGAAAAGCACCGCCCAAAGTTGATTGCCGAGCGAGTCGTATTTCACCGTAGCAATGTCATTCTGGTAAGAAAAACCCCGGCTATAACCGGTGACGTATACATTTTCCTCATCATCAACCGCGACCCAGTGCGCGAAGTCGTAACCATTTCCCACTCCGTTATATCTTGCGGTCCAGGCCGTATCGCCGTTGGGCCGGTATTTGATTGTCAGATAATCACCAGCACTCGAACTCATGGTATAACCAGTTAGGTAGATATTACCCGAAGGGCCTATCGTGATCGCATTCGCCCGCTCATTGGAAGTTCCGGGGCTGGCAAAATTTCTTATCCATGCAGTATCACCATTTGGATAGTACTTGATCGTTGTCCAGTCACCATTTGTTCCCGGGTTCTCTGTTTTGCCAGTAACATAAATGTGACCGGAATCATCAACTGCGATTGCATATGCCCAATCAGATTCGCCTCCAGGGCTCGTCCAGCGGTTTACCCAGACCGTATCAACCTGAGCTGATAACGATGCGGGCGTTAATACTAACAGTGCGGCCAAGGCCAACCAAGATAATCTTGAAATTTTCATACTGCCTCCTCCTTCTCTAAGCCAAGCGTTGCGAATTGCATCCACATTTACTAAGTCCAATATTATATTCAAACAAGAGAACATGTATATAGGGCTGTAATTAAGTAATTATGTAATTGAGTCATTGTGTCATCATAAAAGAAACAGTAATTGAGTAACTCGTAATTAGGTGATTAAAGAAAATAGTCATTTAGTCATTAGGTCACCGAGTCATTCGAAAGAACGTTTGGAGCGTCGGGTCGTTAACCGAGTGAGATTGCCGCGTCGTCCCATTTTATATTTCGCAAAATATAATGGAATGGGACTCCTCGCAATGACCCTGCTTCGCAGGATGATATCCAACCGAGTCACCATGTCATTAGGTCATTGTGTCACTGACAGTGAACGTTAGGCGCGTTGTGAACGTTTGGATCGTTAAAAAAACAGAAGCAACGTTACGGTAGCGGCTCCAGGAAACGGCGGGGGATACCGCACAGCTGACAGCGATCGAGCTTTATTGCACAGTCATAACAGTATTTATATGACATTGATGTAGTCATACCACCACAGTGGTCGCACTCCCCAATAGCATGCACGACTCCTTTGCCCGCACATTCAGGGCAACGATAAGTAATTCCTGGCATATCTTGCCACTCCCCGTCACCAGTCATATCCGCGCATCCGACCAGAAACAAGAAACTACACAAAGCTGAGGCGAGAAGCAATACTAATGATCGGCAAAGCTTATTCATCGCTCGACCCCACACATCTGACATTGATCCAGGAATTTTGCGCACCGATAGCAATATATATAGGAAACGGTGCTGGTCTCGCATTGGCAGAATTCACATTCACCTATCATCCATAATACTGCATTGTCTTGACACTCTGGACATAGATACCGGTATCCATCATCTAACCAACCGTCATCGACACGCGAACAAGAAAAGACCAGGCATCCAGCGCAGAATAATATAAGAAAAAATCCTATTCGGGTTTTTTTAAAATAACCCATCTATAACCCTCACAATTCGGGCACCAGCACTGACAGCAATTGAGTTCCTTTGCGCAGTCATAGCAGTATTTAAGTGGATTGACATTCGTTCCTCCACCGCACCGCTCGCATATGTCACCGAGTTGAAAATAAAAGTGGTTGGCACATTCCGGACACAAGTAACTCTGCCCATCATCATACCAGCCGTCACAGATATGAGCACAGGAGACAAGCAGGCAAAGTGCGGCCAAAGATAGAGCAAACAGAATACCGTGGTGGTTTCCGATGATTCTGGTGATACCACAGGATCTTCGGACGTTGCGGGCACTGATCGACTGAGATTGCTTCGTCATTTCATTCCTCGCAATGACGGTAACTTGGTTAATGCGTGTAGCATCAGTGGTGAATCATCATTACTCTGAGTCAGTTGATGCCTTACGGCCATCGATCTTAATGATGTTTTACCGTTCGATTCCGCACATCTGGCAACAGTCAAGAGCCTTTGCACAGGCATAGCAGTATTTGTATGAAATAGTTGGTGTCTCACAATGACAGAGCTCACACTCACCAATCATATAGAATACACCTTTGTACTTACATTCTGAACATAGATAGGAAGTCCCGTTGTCGAGCCAGGTACGGTCGCATGAGACGAATAGAAACAAAAGTGCAAGAGAAAAGACAATAACCAGGGTCTGGAACCTGTATTTTTGGTTGCTCGAGGTTTTCATTTACACATCTCCTTACATAAAAGTATAGTGACGAAAGACAAACAAGTCAAGATACAATAAAGACTGATCCAGGATACATGATCCAAGATCCAAGATACGATATTGTCATTATGTCATTAAGTCACTAACAACTGATGTTCAGTTCGTTTAGGGCGTTTGGATCGTCAGGAACGTTCACTCAGCGGAGATTGCCGCGCTCTCCGCCTAAGGCGGATCGCAATGACCTTGCTTCGCAGGATGATTACAGAAATTCTAAACATAGATTACGACGATGGGAAACAGGCCTGGATTCCCCGGTTAAGCTTGCCCTCCGACTCGATCGGGGGGCCGTGGAATGACAGAAAGGGGGTAGTGGGGAGAGGGAAGCCTTTTGGCAGAGATTGCCGCACCTTGCTGCGTCCGCCTGAGGCGGATCGCAAGGACGGAGAGTTGGTGTCGGGGGATCCGCTCGAAGAATAAT
>JBAUFP010000448.1:0-3235 GCA_049679205.1 bacterium
GAACGGCACGAACACGAAAGCAGAGTTGATGACCAGATATATGGAGTACTTTGCAGAACTAACCGGGATTGAAGAATATGGTTCTGAACAGGAAAGAGTCTCGTTTTCGGTTTTTCCCAATCCTGCAAAGACAAGCGCAAATATCAGTTTCAGTTTAGTACGGCCGGGTCGCGTCGCAGCGAAAATTCATAACGCTGCGGGTCAGGTCGTGTCCAAACTTGCTGAAGGAAGTTTTGATGCCGGTGCTCACGATCTTGTATGGAATCTTACGGACAGCAAGGGAAGAGGATTGCCTAATGGTACTTATATCCTGTCTTTGGAAACCCCTGAGGATGTGGTAAGCAAGCCGATCGTAATCTTACGCTAAGCTGTCTCTCAGATAAAATAGGTCCCTTTGGTTACTGAAATACATCAGAGGGACCTTTTGGTTTAGTGGAAACTCTAAGCGGTTGACACTATGACTTTTGTGTATATAGTGGTATTAGAATTCATTACGAGATGGATAAGGAGGTTTTATGAAAAAACTAGCGGTCTTGGCGCTCTGTCTTATCCCGATTATGGCAGTTGCGGCCAATGTTTTTGTCTGGAACTATGACCCGCTCGATAAATTCTATGAAACCGCGGTCAACGATTCGGTTGACTGCGCATATTGGGTTGAACAGACTCTTGACGCTGCTGGACATACTTATGTTACCGACACGCTCTTGCCAACCGACCTCAGTGGTTATGACGCAGTCTTCGCCTTGCTCGGTTGGTACCGGTGTTGAGGTGACAATTGTACAGTTGCTCCGGGTGAGCAAACTACATTAATAAATTTCCTTAACTCGGGAAAACCAGTTTACCTTGAAGGTGGTGACTTTGGTTTCAACAACAATTCCACGGCCATCTACGCAATGTTTGGTTGCAGCTATTTAGGCGATGGTAGTTCCTCAAACAATGTACAGTCAGTGACTGGTCAGGCCGGTACGTTTGTCGAAGGCGTGAGCTTTGACTACTTGTATGGTCAGGGACCAGATAGTTATGTCGATATCATAGGTTCTAACGGCGGCACAATCGTTTTTCGATCGCAGGACAGCAACGGCCGCGCCATATTCTATAATGGCGCAGGCAATAATTACCGGTCGATTCATTCTTCTATCATATTTGGTGCGCTGCGCGACGGCACGGATAACAAAGCCACACTTATGGTTGAATACATGGATTATCTGATGGAATTGACCGGTATTGAGGAATTCGCAAGCGCTGCGGTGCATAATCTCGTGCTGTCTCCGAATCCCTTCAAGGGCAGGACAGAAATAAGCTTTGGACTCAACGAACCGGGTAAGCTGAACATTAAGATCTATAATTCAGTAGGACAGCTTGTAAGGAATTTACTCGACGCAGATATGGCGCAAGGTGATCATTCGTTTGTATGGGACTCCAGAGATTATCGTGGTCGGAAACTGAGTAGCGGAACTTATATGCTGTGGATCGAACTGAACGGAAAAGTAACCCAGAAAGCCTTAGTTTTAGTTAATTAAGGCGCAACTCTATGAGAATATCCCCACCAGTGATTTCGCTGGTGGGGATATTTATTTTTCTGAAACCTCTGTTGATATGACAAAAATCCAGGCCTGGTTTGCTCTGTCTCGTCCGCCCTTTCACACGGTTGGTGTATTGCCGTTTGTTCTGGGGACAATACTCGCAAATTATCAAGAGCAAGTTTTAAGTTGGACAATACTCCTTTGGGGTGTTTTTGGTGTTATCTTGATCATGCTAGCAACCTATTACGCTGGAGAATATTGGGATTACCTGGAGGATGGATTGGCCGCACGGCTTCGCCCCAGTAAATTCGCCGGCGGCTCACGGGTTATTCAACAAGGGATTCTCCCACGGCGCTTCGCGCGTAATGCATCTTTAGTGTGTCTCCTACTTGCGCTGGGTGTTGGTATCATACTGCAGTTTGGCTATGATACTGGCCCATGGACCCTACCTTTGGGCATTTTGGGTATGTTAGGCGGGTTCTTCTATTCGGCCCGGCCAGTCAGGTGGGTTGCCACTGGCTTTGGAGAGATATGGATCGCTTTCTGCTATGGCTGGTTGCCCGTGGCTGCGGGCTTCTATTTACAGACCGGCTACATTTCTACACTCGTACACTGGTTGGCCATACCAGTTGGTCTGTCTATCTTCAATGTGATCCTGCTCAATGAGTTTCCTGATCATGTGGCGGATCAGACCGCCGGCAAGAGGAACATCTTAGTAAGATTCGGCCCGATGAAAGGGGCGCGTCTTTATGCCTATATCAGTTCCGCGAGTTGGATCTTTTTTGTAGTCTCGCTTTATCAGGGAGTGGCCAGACCGGCGATATTTTATTACATGCCCGTGTTCTTTGTTTCGGTTTTTCTGGTCGTGATGGTTTTGAGTGGGCGATGGCAAGACCGGATGATTTTAGAGAGACTCTGCGCGGTGAATATCTTGGTTAATCTGGGTACTACAGCCGCGTATATTTTGGCTTTTGTGATTTGATCCATGTTCTTATGGCCTGAAAGTTTTGGAAAGAAGCGGAGGCGCCGGGTTAAATCTTTTTGGTGGCCACCTACATTGATCGCGCGTCAGGCAATGAGCGCGCTTTTGGTCGGTGCGTTGACGCGCTGGCGCAAACTGCCGCGCTGGTTTGTTGATTACGGTTTCAAGTGTTTGCCTGGAGCTGCAGGATCAAAAGGCATGGGTTGCATCGGCTTTCCAGACCATCCGGTCTGGGAAATGACCACTGCCTGTAACCTCAATTGCATACATTGCCATACTGCAGGTGGTGCACCCCGCCGCGACGAATTGACAACTGGCGAGGCCGAGGATTTGCTAAGCGAACTGGCACAAGTCGAGAGTTTCCGGATGATGGCTTTCACGGGCGGCGAACCGTTGATGCGGCCTGATCTGTTCGAGCTACTAGCTTATTCGCAGGCACTCGGGTTCAAGAACACGATCGCCACAAATGCTACACTGATTGATGATAATATTGCACAAAGGATGCGGGCTCATGGCGTGGTGATCGCAGCGGTCAGCCTGGATGGTATCACGGCCCAGACCCATGACCGAATACGTGGATTACCTGGTTCGTTTGAGAAAGCAGTTCAGGGAATGCGCGCTTTGACCCGTGCCGGTATCCTGTTGCATATCAATATCACGGCCATGGAATATAACGTTACGCAAATGGAGCGGCTCATGGTTCTTGTTGATGAATTGAAAACGGGTATAC
>JBAUFP010000449.1:0-2866 GCA_049679205.1 bacterium
TCACCGCGTTCTGAGTACTCAATATCACTTGCACCCAGATAGGACAATCCAAGGCCGACCGTGCTACTCTTGCCGACCGGGATCGCTGACGTGAGATTGTAGTAGTTAAAATAAGTCAAATGGTTCATCAACATACCGGCTACGTAATAGCTGTTCACAACCCCGAGGCCGGCAGGATTCCAAAAAACGGCATTACCATCGTCACTAATGGCGGTAAATGCATTACCCATGGCGACCGGTCTCACTCCCACACCGAGCTTTACAAATGTATAACCAGTTGCGCCCGGGTCAAATATTTGACCGACGATGACCAATGCAATAATAAGCATCTCAACTACGGATATTTACTGAAGACACGTATATAACCAGAAATCCTATCTGGCTGGGCGGTTAGCCCCGGAACCAGCTATTTGAATTTGTCTTTCAGTCTCTTGAGCACCTGCGGCAACGTCGTGTACTCCATTTCCGCCAGGGGAAGCCGCTGCGGTTCAAATGGCCCGTGCCGTCTTATGTAATTAGCAACCTCGTTCGCCTGCTGTCTTGCTAGATCGTAACTCACATCGGCAAACATATCGCGCGGACCAATCAGCATACCATTAGATACCTGAAAGCCCAGGGCAACGACGCGCGGTGGACCATCGAAACGTGTCGGATTAGCATCGGCAACCGAGACCGGCATGAACGGACCCCAATGCGAACCACGCATCCAGCCGGTGACCATATAGGCCATTGAGAATGGTTCTAATACTTCACCGACCGCCGGCATCCCGCTCTGACAACGCACGATCATGACCGGGTCATCCTTGCCCACATAGCGACCCGCCATCAGGTTCACCTTCTGGGTCGAAGTTGCGGCGGCAATCTCACCGGTTTTCTTATGCACCGCTTTGATAAGATAATGCTCAGACGCACCGACAAGGACCAAGAGATCATACATCTCTTCTGGACATTTGATCGTGACGGTCTTGTCCCCAAAAATATCGAGGACATCGAAGCTGAAACCATCATGCATGGAAGGATCAATAACCAGTCCGATCGTATTGAATGGATCGGCAAACATCTTGTAAAGCGGGAAATTCCACGAACCAGGTGAAGTCTTATCGGCGGCGAATATTATCACCGGTTCACTCTTACGCTCCTCAAAAGTCATCTCGGCCACACCCGGACCCAATCCCTTAACATTGCCGGAGAATGCGTCTGACAAAAGATCTTGTCCTGCGCCGTATAGCTTCAATTCTTTTGCTAAGTTGGTGCAATCCACAAAGATGTCCCAGGCCAATTTGTGAATGTCGCCAGCATTATCACCATGTCGGTGGGTCATAATAAGATCCAGATCATCACCACAATGCGTTACATGGAAATCTACAAGAGTACCCTTACCTTTGGCCTTTTCGAGTGCCTGCATAGCATTGGTTAAAATACTGGGATGCATGCTGGAATGCCCAACATAACCACCAATGTCTGCCTTAATTACACTAATTGTGATTTTTTCCATTCTTTCCTCCTTTCGAATAGAACAGCGTTATTATAGCCAAGGATATAGAGGTGTCAATATACGAGGAACCGAGTCACCAAAATGCTGTTTTATCAGCCAATTTCACACAAAACCGTATCCGTTTGTTGACAAAACCCCATTTTCTGGTATACTTGCTCCACGTTTTCACAACAAATGTGTCTGCAACTACTAAACTCAGAGTGTTTAGAGCGCGTTTACGGTTAGTCTAAGGAGGTTTTATGAAAAAAGGCATGCAACTGAAGCCATCGCAACTACGCTGGCAGTGCGATCCCAAACTGCTTCGTTTCAAGAATTTGAAGGAAGTGAGTTCATGCGAATGGATCATTGGTCAGCCCAGGGCGATCGATGCCATAAAACTTGGTCTCAATGTGAAGTACCCTGGTTACAATATATTCATAACCGGGCCCGTCGGCACCGGACGCACGACCGCGATCACAAAATTGTTAGAGGACTTGAAGGTTAAGGGTGAACTGAAGGATTTGCTCTATGTCAACAATTTCAAGAACCCGGATATGCCCAACCTGATAGGACTACCAGGTGGTCAGGGGAAGAGGTTTCAACATGCCCTGAGTAGATTGATAAGAACCCTGAAAACCAATATTCCAGGCGTTTTCGACAGCGAAGAATATCAGAAGAGAAAGCAAAAGGTCGCCGAGAAATACGGAAACCAGCACCGCACCCTGCTCAGGGACTTCGAGAAACAAGTGGAACAACAAGGGCTAAAGCTCACCACGATACAGATGGGACCTTATGTACGCCCGGCAATCGTACCGGTCATCGACGGAAAGCAAACCAGTCTGGAAGAAGCAGAAAACCTGATTAAAGAAGGCAAGCTCACCGAAGAGGATTACAAGAAGATGATCGACAAGATCCAGGCCCTGGAAGTCGACATGGCCAAGATCTATAGCCAAATAAAAGAAATCCAGGAAGCGGCGAATACCGAGCTGGAAAAATTGAATGAGTGGATGGTTAAACCGGTGGTCGCCAATCTAATTGACGACATCAAGAAAAGATTCCCGGGCGAAAAAATCAGCAACTACCTGAATGATATGCTGGATGCGATTATGTCCAAGCTGGAAAATTTCCTCAAGAAAGAAACTAAAGAGGAAGAATTCAGGGCATACAGTGTCAACGTAATCGTCGATAACAAGGATACAAAGGATGTACCCATAATTTTTGAAACTAACCCTTCTTATAAGAATCTATTCGGCACGATCGAAAGACAAGCGCTGATGCCCGGAGTGATGTCGAGTGATTTCCTCAATATCAAGGCCGGATCCCTGCTGCGTGCTAACGGCGGTTATCTGATCGTTAACGCTTTCGATGCACTCGTGGAACCCAGTGTATGGC
>JBAUFP010000450.1:0-1985 GCA_049679205.1 bacterium
GAACGCGTGAATGAGAAAACAATACTCGTTTCCATTGGCTATGCGAGTAGCGAAATAGGCACGGTCCAACGAATTTCCGAAATCGGGCAGTTCTGCAGGGAAAAAGGAATTATTTTTCATAGTGACAT
Organism: bacterium; assembly: GCA_049679205.1. Lineage (GTDB taxonomy): Bacteria > Hydrothermota > Tepidihabitantia > SM23-42 > SM23-42 > SM23-42. Next base: position 129 of record JBAUFP010000450.1, read on the forward strand.
AGTCGCCGCACAGGGCCTCCTGCCAATTGATGTTGAAAAAGAAAATATCGATCTATTGTCAATGTCTTCAAATGACCTTTATGGGCCTAAGGGGCTTGGTGTTCTCTATCTGAGAGCAGGTGTACGCGTTAACCCCTTGATAATCGGCGGTGGTCAGGAACGCGGGCTGCGATCCGGTACCGAGAATATCCCAGCGATCGCCGGCATGAAAAGAGCGGTTGAGATAATACAACAGGAGATGGAAGAGGAAACAAAACGCTTTAAGGAATACCGTGATAGGCTCATCAAAGAAGTGCTCGATAGAGTACCGCGATGCTACTTGAACGGCCATCCGACCGAGAGGCTACCCAATAATGCACACTTCCGGTTCGACGGCATCGAAGGTGAATCACTGTTGCTGTCATTCAAAGAGAAGAATATCGGCGTATCGACCGGTTCAGCGTGTAGTTCCAAGACGCTGGAACCCTCGCATACACTCATCGCGTTAGGATTACTGCATGAAGAGGCACACGGTTCGTTAGAGATTACTTTCGGCAGATATAATGAGGAAGAGGACGTGGATGCGGTTTTGCAGGTCCTTCCTAATATCGTAAAACGTTTAAGACAATTATCACCGTTATACAAAGAGGAGGCATAACATGAAATCCACTCAGTACAGCGACAAGGTTTTGGATCATTTCAAGAATCCCAGGAATGTCGGGACGCTTGAAGGCGAAGATGTGGTTATCGGTAGGGTAGGTAATCCGGTATGCGGTGATTTAATGGAATTCTACGTGAAAGTAAAAGAAGACCGAATAGAGGACATAAAGTTTAAAACATTCGGCTGCGGGTCAGCAATCGCCACGGCAAGTATGATAACTGAATTGGCTAAAGGCAAAACCATTGATCAGGCTCTGAAAATCACCCGACAGGATGTAGCTGATGAGCTCGACGGTCTGCCGCCGATAAAAATGCACTGCTCAAATCTAGCCGCAGATGCTCTGAAGGATGCGATCAAAAATTACCAAGAAAAACAGAAACCAGAACCAAAGCGCGAGGCCATCCCCGAACAAGAAAGAGGAATAAGTGGCATGAAAGAATTCATGGATCGTGGCGTATACGAAGAAGTCGAAGACTTGTCGAAATTCAAAGATAAAAGGGTAATGGTACTAGAACATGGTGAACATTCGATGGAAATCGCGCATGAGTTGACCAAACTTACCCCGCGTGTGATATTTGTCACAAAGAACAAAAGCCTCGTACCGGGCGCGCTGTCGGAGAAGCTGGCACAGTCGAATGTCAAAATACTCTACGAATCAGAGGTTCTCGAGATAAGGGGATTGAATACCGTGGAGAAAGTACTGATACATGATCTGAACGAGAATGAGGAATACGAGTTGTTTATTGATAGTGTTATTATCGCCGGAACCGACTAAAAGTGTGAACCTTTACATATGCGTGGTAAAGGACAATGACCGATAATCACAAAGAAGTGAACATTAGTATCTCGGGCATGACCTGTGCAATGTGTGTCCAGACAATCGAAAAAGCACTCAAGCAGGTGGCGGGGGTAACGAGTGTTGCTGTAAATCTTGGAAACGAAACCGCAACCATCCAATATGACAGCCGTTTAACAAATATCAGAGAATTAGAAAAGGCAATCGAGGACACTGGATACGGAGTGGTCAATGAACGCGCCGCGCTGAAGATCGGTGGTATGACGTGTGCAACATGCGTCAACACCATCGAAAACGCGCTGAAGAACAAAGATGGCATCATCAGTGTAAATGTCAACCTGGGCGCGGAAAAAGCATACGTAACATTTAATTCCAGTGTTTTAAACATACCGGACATGAAGAAGGCAATTGAGGATGTTGG
>JBAUFP010000451.1:0-5012 GCA_049679205.1 bacterium
CTTATTATTATTCCCCTCTGGGCGAGGTATTGAAATTAGCCCTACCGTCGAAAATATTGAAGAAATACGATTATATTGAAAAACACGCCCGTGTACCGGTCATGGCGAAAGCACCGAGACCAAACCATCATCAAACGATTGCTATCAATAAGATAAACGAAGCATTAGACCGTAATCAATATGCAGCATTCCTTCTATACGGCATAACTGGCAGTGGCAAAACCGAGGTATACCTGCGCTGCGTTGAGAAAGTCATAAAAAACGGAGGACGTGCCCTGGTGCTCGTACCCGAAATCTCGATGACCCCTTTGCTCTTTGATAGATTTGAAGAACGTTTCCACAACGAAGTCGTCACAATACACTCGACCCTAACCGACAAAGAACGCCGGCAATTGTGGTACGCAATAAAAGGGGGCACGTACCGCGTCGTCATTGGACCACGCTCAACTGTTTTCATCCCGATACCCGACCTGCAGATAATAATCGTTGATGAAGAACACGACGGGTCTTACAAGGAACACACACGAATGCCACATTATAATGCGCGTGATGTCGCGGTTGCACGGAGCAAATTCGAAAACATCGTGACGGTTCTAGGAAGTGCCACACCGCAAATCGAGTCTTATCACAACACCGAGATTGGCAAGTATACATTGCTCGATCTAAAAGAGCGCATTGACGCCCGTCCCTTGCCCGAAATCGAAATCATCGATCTAAAACACGAACCCAGACCATACATCTCCCCTAAAATGGAAGCTCAAATTGCACGAACACTGCAAAACGACGAACAGATAATCATCTTTTTGAACCGGCGCGGTTATGCCCCGAGTTTAATGTGCCCTTACTGCGGTTTCACAGCCAAGTGTCCCTTTTGCAATTTACCGCTCGTGTACCACAAGGCAGAAGGAAACGAATCCCCATCTCTTTCATGCCATATATGCGCTCATAAATCCCCGGTACGAAGGAAGTGCCCAAAGTGCGGCCGCGCAACTCTCCTGTACCGGGGCGCCGGGACCCAGCGCATTGAAGAGCTGTTGAATAAAATCCTGAATAAAACAACTGGCGAACCGGCAAAAAATAATGCTCTCGTTGTACGATTGGACCGGGATTCAGTACGTCGCAAGGGACGCATGCATGAAATTCTAAGGGACTTCGAACAAGGAAAGGCCAAGATTCTTCTCGGAACCCAGCTCGTGACCAAGGGTTTTGATTTTCACGCGGTTACCTTGGTTGGTATTGTGAATGCCGACACAATATTACACCTGCCGGATTTCCGAAGCGGCGAACGAACTTTTCAGGTGCTCACCCAGGTAGCCGGCCGTTCAGGACGAGGACTGAAACCGGGCAAGGTCTTGATCCAAACCTATCATACTGAGCATTACGCGGCTATTTTCAGTCAACTACAAGACTTCACGAGTTTCTACAAACAAGAACTCGAAATACGGAGGGAACTGGGTTTTCCGCCTTTCTCCAGGCTCGTCTTGGTCCGGCTAAAAGGTACAAACGAGAAAAATGTCTGGTCCGAAGCGAAAAAAATACATGGCATCCTTAAGAAAATCACCGATGTAGAAATTTTCGGGCCAAACCGCTCTTTCTATTACCAGATCAGGAAAAACTATCGTGTGTTCATTATCATCAAACTCCGAAAGAATTACCCCGTGCATAAACTCCGGTTTCTGACTGCATATAGACCGCGAACATGCGATATGGAAATCGATGTCGATCCGCTTGAAGTTTTCTAGTCCACTGCGCCTCCCAGTTCCATTTTCCAGGTTCTGCCAGACAACAGATAGCTAACGTGAGATGGCAGTGGCGGTCTGATCTCATGATTCTCCGATTGGCATCTTGCACAAAGTTTTCTATTTGATACCCAACCTTCTTATTTTACCAAGCAAGGTTGAACGAGGAATACGCATGATTTTTGCAGCTTGCGTTCGGTTACCATCTACATGACTAAGTACAAACTCAATATACCGCTTTTCAAATTGCTTGAATGACATGGGTATACCTCCCGCTTCGATGAATAATTCACTCGATGACGCTGACATCATATTCTTTCCAGACCATATCTTAGGCGACAAATCATGCAGTTGGACTTCCTCCTTATCTTTAACAAAAATAACTACTCTTTCTACCTCGTTCTCTAATTCCCTCACATTATTTTCTCTCCAATCATATCGCATCAGCGCTACAAGTCCCTGCCTACTAAATCCCTTACAACGCTTTTTCTTCGCCTTACAGAATCGCTTTAGAAAATGGTCCGCCAAAATAGCTATATCTTCTCGTCGCTTTCTCAGCGGTGGTATCTCGATCGTGACAACATTAATACGGTAATAAAAATCTCTACGAAATTTGCCTTTATTGATTTCTACCTGTAGGTCTTCATTCGAAGCACAAATCAACCTTACGTTCACTTTTATACTTCTGGTACTGCCGACTTTCCTGATTTCTTTTTCCTGTAGCACTCTAAGCAACTTAATCTGCATAGCCTCACTAGTATGATGAATCTCATCTAGAAATAGTGTACCACCAGTGGCTGCCTGAAATAATCCCTGCTTGTCAATTGCCCCGGTAAACGCTCCCCTGACGCTTCCAAAGAGCTCTGCTTCCAATAATGTATCAGGCATAGCGCCACAATTAATAGCAATAAAAGGCCTCTCTGTACGATAGCTATTATAGTGAATTGCTTTAGCGATCACTTCCTTACCACTACCAGACTCGCCGGTAATAAGCACTGTGCAATCATCATTCATTATTTGCTTTACCGTACCGAAGACATCCTGCATGGCTTTTCCTTCTCCGATTATACCAGGAAAGTCATATTTCTTCCCAACTTCTTCGCGGAGTTCTACGTTCTCTATTCTTAATTTCTCGATCAAATTTGCGTTACTTACTGCAATTGCGGCCAGATTCGCGAACGCTTTTAGGAAGGTAATATCGTCATTGGTAAATGTTCTCTTGTACATTCTTTGATCGACATACAAAGTGCCCAACGGGTAATCATAGTTTGATGCGGACAGAGGTACACATACGAAAGATAGAATATTGAACTCCTTAACGCTTTTTGAGTCTTTGAACCGTTGGTCATGCTGAACATCAAAACTCAGAAGAACCTCATCACATTTCAGTGTCTCCTGCACGATACTTCTACTGAATGTGATTTCTCCTTCATCTAATGATTCAGATACTAGTGTATGATAAATCTCACCTGATTCATCAGCCAAAATGATAAGCCCCCTTTCTGCGCCGATATTAGTTATCGCTAAATTCATTATCTCATTAAGTAACACTTCAATATTGCTGATTTGATGAATTCTTTGACTGACGAGAAGCAAAGCTTTCAGTTTTTCTTTTGATAACACAATATCAGAGATATCATTAACCGTCTCTTTGGATGGTTCTTTTTTATCCTGCATGATATCTTGCCCTTCTTTTCAATATATTTTGCTGTAGAAGATGTTTCGTGCCCAGTAATTTATCAACTACTGCCAAATTCTTATTCAATTGTCGGACCTCCTTTTTATTTGAATACCATTTTTGGTTCGTATTATCCAATTTCTTCATGATCTGCAGAATAATCTTCTTCGCCTCCATTAGTACATTCTTTGCCTTTGATGACTCCTTTTTCTCTATATAGACCTTTCCCATTGTATTATACGCTTTCCAGAGGAATTCCTTTGTACGACAGCGATAAGCTATATCGCACGCCTTTTTTGCATGCAACATTGACCGCTTATAGTTTTTGCATCCCATGTTAATCTCAGCCAGAAACAGATGCGCCTGAATTTCGTCCATTTTTCTCTTAGTCTTTCTGGCAAGATTCAATGTCTTTTCTGCATATCTTTTTGACGAGTCTGATAATCCTTGTGACATTTCTATTTGTGTCAGCAGTAGCAATCCTCTCATTATTAACGTAACATTGTTCATTCTTTTTGCCCTTACCAATCCCTTTTTGGCGAATATCCGCGCATCAGCATACCTGCCTTTCCGTGTATTTAGGTCTGCTACATCCATTTGATGCATGACATAGGTATAGCTGGTATAAGGTTCTTCCAACGTGCTCGCCATATCCTTTAGTATTCTAATAGACTTTTTATTGTTGCCCAAATTCTTCCATATTTCATATAATCCTAATTGCGCGTTATATTGTTCGTTCTTCATCCTGCATTTTTTGCTTATCTCTAAAGCTTTAACTAATCTACACAATGCTCCCTTATAATCACCTTGATAGAAAAATATACTGCCAAGAAAAAATAAATCTCGTGCAATACGTCTATGCAATTTCATACGCGTGCTTCGTTTCAACGTCTGTTTAAAGTAATTATAAGCAACAGCAAAATCACCAAGGTTATAGTGAATTGTGCCGATACACTGTAATGCAGCATGCTCTAATCTTCTGTCTTGTGTTTGTTTGCTGAATTCAAGAGGCTGTCTGCAACAAGCAAGCGCAGCAGCACATTTCCCCTGGTCGAGCTGGCTTTTGGCCATTCCCAACAGCGCCCAGACCATATTATACTTATCACCCATCTGTTTCATCGTTCTAATTGCTCGTCCGTGCTGAACTTCGGCTTTTCTTGATTCCCCGTCATACGCATACAGACCACCTATTTGACTTTGATAACCAGCTTTAGATCTACGTATTTCGTGCTTTGAGGTTGTTTGCTGCCGTAGTCTTAAGCTGTGTTCTAAATATCTGAGTGCCTTTCTAAAATCTGCGACAAGCGCATAAGTACCTCCAATGTTATACAGAACAGAGGCTTCATAACTTCTGTTACCAATCCCCCGGGATATTTTCAGGGCCCGTTTCAGATGCTTGAGTGCCAGCTCATAATCACCGCGCATCCAGTTGATACAACCCCACTGACAGAGATTGTCTGCTTCACCCTCCTTATCACCAATCTTCCGCGCCGCAGCAATAGCTTTTTTATGATATCTTATGCCCTCACTTAATTTTCCGTGACGGCGATATATATAGCCTAAACTGCACAGACCGTGGATCTCCTGCTTATAGT
>JBAUFP010000452.1:0-5917 GCA_049679205.1 bacterium
CCCGCGAAATCGACGCTTTCATGATTGTATTCATTTACGTTCTGACCAAGAAGTGTAATATCCTTGACACCTTTTTCAGCAAGGTGTGTGATCTCAGCGCATATATCACCTGCAGGCCTCGAGCGCACCTGTCCTCGCACATACGGGACAATGCAATATGAACAGTAGTTACTACAGCCGCGTGTGATTGAAACGAATCCGGATACTCTTGATGCTATTGGGTATATGCCGTAATACATTTCATTTTCCATTCGCGTGTCGATGATCTTTGTGTCTGTGTTAATGATTTGCGAAACATATTCACCAATTCTTAGGTAGGAATCCGGGCCCAGAATGAGATCAACAAAACCTAAGGTCTTCGTAATTTCATCTGCTTTGTCCTGAGCTAAGCAGCCGACAACGGCCAGCACGCGCTTGCCCTTTTGCTTCCATCCTTTCAAACCTGCAGTATAGGCGAGCGCCCGGTTCTCGGCGTGTGCCCTTACTGTGCAAGTATTGATTATATAGATATCCGCCGAATCCTGGTTCGTGGTGGATAGAAATCCGTGATCCGTGAGTATTCTACTCATGATCATCGAATCATTTTTATTCATCTGGCAGCCAAAGGTTTTAATGAAGAATCTCTTATTCATGTGCGGGGGTCAGTAATGGCTACACGCGTCGTTTTTCTCTTCATTAGGGAGGCACGCGTGTGATCCGGACCTACGTCGCGAATGACCACTTCGACGAGCTCGTTTGACGGACACGGTTGGTCGATTTCCGTTCTGATGTAGTTGCCAGTGAGGCCTAGACACACACCGTCGCCGTGTTCCACGATAATATTGAATGTTTTGTTCAACAATGCTTTCCGGAATTCGTAATTCTTCCGGTTGATGAGCTTCTTCAATTGCCAGAGTCTATTCTTTTTTTTCTGGGCTGTTATGGGGTCGCCTTGAGCAAAGGCTTCGGTTCCTGGTCGTGGTGAATAAGGGAAAACATGGAGGTGGGTGAAAGGGTTTTGTGCTACAAATCGATATGTGTTCAGAAATTCACTATCTCCTTCACCGGGAAATCCAACGATGATATCTGCACCGATCGCCACGTCGTTAAAATTACCGTGGATAAGATCAATTGTCTTTGTAAGATAACGAGCATCATAACCACGGTTCATCTCTCTTAGGATTGAACTGTCCGCGCTCTGAATTGGAATGTGAAAGTGATGGCAAAAAGGTAGTCTTTTGAGAACATGGATCAGCCGTTCGTTAATGAAGAGAGGTTCAATTGAAGAGAGCCGGATACGCGGTAGGTCAGGCACCCTGGCGATTCCTGAGAGTAAGTCCTCCAGACTGAGATTCATATCCCGGCCGTACAGACCGATATTTGCGCCCACCAGGACTACCTCTCGGTATCCCAAGGAGCGCGCCCAGTTGATTTCATCTTCGATGACGTACGGCTTCTTGCTTTCTATTTGAGTACGCACCTTGGAGACAATGCAGTAGGTACATTTCATATCACAGCCGTCCTGGATTTTCAGGAAATAGCGCGCCTTGTTTGGCTTCGGCCGGGTATTATTGATTATCGCGTTTCGGGCGACATTATCGATTATGCGCTGTGCTCGTGCGTATTTTTCAGGGTGAATACGGCAAGCGCAGCCACTGGCGACAATGGTTGCGCCGGGGAATTTCCTGAGCGCCTGACGGAATTTCTTTTGGGATTTTATTTCTGCTTTTCTGGTGACACAGCAGGTGTTAACAATGACAAGGTTCTCGAAATCTGACAATTCCTCAAGCAGGCAATAGCCCTCGTACTGATTGAGTTTACATCCGAGATTTATAAGCTTTCGCAAACTTGCTTACGCTATTCTTCTTGCTCCGCTTGTTTCTGGGAGTCCAATATGTCACCAATGGTAAACCTGTCCGGTGCCGGTTTTGGTGCTTCTTTCTTCTTGGGTGGCGCTTTGTAGACTTCTTTCTCGCTGAGTATGATCCTTCGTAATCGAGGATTTATTTTTCTTACCGTAACCTCGATCTCTTCACCCAAGCTGTACAGGTCTTTCGGTTTCTTGCCCCGCCGCGAAAGGTAGTTTGCCGGGATGAACTCCTCGACACCGCCTTCAAGTACCAGGCGTATGCCCTTGGGCAGAATGTCGCTGATTTTGCCGTTTGCTTTTGATCCCTCGGGGAAATTTTCCACGAAGCTTGTGAAAGGATCTTCTTTGCAGTGCTTGATACTGAGCGATATTCTACGGTTCTTCCGGTCGATGGTGCAGATCACGGCTTCGACCTTTTGTCCCTTGCGCAGATAGTCGGATGCTTTCTTAACCTTTTTGTCCCAGAAAAAGTCATTGATATGAATAAGCCCTTCGATGCCATCCATGATCTGTACAAAAGCACCAAAGTCCTTCAGATTGGTTACCTTGACAACCACTTTCTGTTTGACTTCGAGCTTCTCGTCGACCATTGACCAAGGATCCGGTTTTGTCTGTTTCATGCCCAATGAGATCCTTTGCTCGTTGCGATCTATGGACAGTACGACGGCCTCAACCGCATCGCCCGCCTTGAGGATTGATGACGGATTTTTGACCTCTTTTGTCCATGACATTTCTGATATGTGAATGAGACCCTCGATGCCTTTCTCAAGCTCGACAAATGCGCCATAGTCGACGACGCTGGTGACCTTGCCTTTCACCTTGGTTCCGACTGGATACTTCTTCTCAATGGCCTCCCACGGGTGCGGTGTGAGTTGCTTTAGACCAACCGCGATCCGGCCGGTTTCACGGTCCATAATCAGGATTTTGATTTTGATCTTGTCGTTGACTTTCACCGCCTCGGCGGGATGGGTTATCTTGAGCCAGGAAATATCAGTAATGTGGAGCAGTGCATCGATACCACCGATATCGATGAAAGCACCAAAATCGGTGAGATTGCGGACTGTTCCTTCAATGATATCGCCAACCTTCATTTTGCTGAAGATGCGTTTTCGGGCTTTTGCCTGTTCTTCCTCGAGGGCCATTTTCCTTGAGACAACGATGTTCTTGCGCAACATGTTTATTTTGACGATTTTGACTTCGGCCTTCTTTCCGATTAGCGATTCGCTATCCGCCTGGGTCCGGTATTCGATTTGCGAACTGGGTAGGAAAGCTTCAACGCCGGTCAAATCGACCGAATACCCACCCTTGATACGTTTCTTGATTGTGCACGAAGCTGTTTCACCATTCTCGTAGATGTGTTTTATCTTGTCCCAGGCAAGCTGAAAATCGGCCTTTTTCTTTGAAATAACAGGAAAACCTTCACGGTTTTCATAAGCTTCGAGATAGACATAGATTTCCTTGCCTTCGTCCGCATCTCCCAGGTTGGTGAATTCTTCTAATGTTAAGAAACCTTCGGCCTTGAGGCCTAAATTAAGAAGCACACCATTTTCGGTCTTTTTTATGATTGTTGCTTTTACAATATCGCCCTCTCGGTGCGTGATGAAAGATTCCTCTAGTAACTTATTCAGATCTTCTTGTGTAATATCTTTCATTTGACTATAAAACCTCCTTTGAATAGTGTTGCTATTCTGCCAATTATATTGATTTTTCATGCTTTGTCAACATCCTACGCGCATATTTTGGATAATAATAGCGTTCTCCTGGTATTATTGATCGGCAGGCGCGTTGTTTTGAAGGTGTTTGGTAGACCCACAACAAAGCAAAATCTACAGGCTAGCCTCTTCCGGGTATTTGACTTTTGTGAGCAGATGTATATAATTTGCAGAAAATATCCTAAGAGGAGGTATTAATGAAGTATCTGCTAATAGGTGCACTTCTGATCGTTGCTTGCGGAGTGCAGAAGGAGCAAGAAGCAGTAATCAGGAAGAGAGGAGTTCCGTATATGATGATTTCCGTGAAGAGTTACGGTGAGATCGCAATCCAACTGTATCCTGATAAAGCACCGAAGAACGTGAAGAACATAGTCGAGCTGGCTGACAAAGGATATTTCAATGGTTTGATATTCCATCGTGTGATAAATGGTTTTGTGGTTCAAGGTGGTTGTCCTAAGGGCGATGGTACTGGCGACCCAGGATACGAGATAGAAGATGAGATTTCTGCAGATCTGAAGCATTTGAAGGGTACTGTCGCTATGGCAAACCGAGGTCCAAACACAAATGGTTCGCAATTCTATATATGCCTTGAACCCCAGCCTGGACTTGACGGGCGGTATACAATAATCGGGCAGGTAGTGCAGGGTATGGATCTTGTTGAGCGCATTGGAAGGGTACAGACCGGGCCCCTTGATAAGCCAGTGAATGATGTCATCATGGAAAAAGTCTGGATTGAGAAGTAGCATTGAGTCGTAAGACAATCTGGATCATAATTAGCTCGCGGAAAGGAGGGCATACATATCCATGTCGAGCCCTCTATTCGTATATCTTAGCCCGTGCCGATGGCTACCATCCCCAGATGATAAATGCACTCGATCTCTCTTGGCCATTATCCCTTTTAGACAGGCTCGGCAGATCGGGCGACTTGAAATTGAGAAGTTTATATCGTAGCGCTTATCGCGTTCTACAAGAAGATAACCAAGCCTTGAAGAGCATGTATCGGTTCACCGAAACCATGGTTTATCATTACGGCAAACTGAGAGAGAAAATGGTCAGGATCTACGGGCGACCCGATCTGGTGGTTTCAATTCAACCCGAAGTCAATGTAGTTGCGGCATTATTCAAGTCTTGGTTTCGGGTACCCTTTCATACGGTGATCATTGACCTGGGGATTCACGGATTGTGGATAAACAAACTTGTCGATAACTACTACGTTGTTACTGAACCGCTGAAGCATGAGCTGATTGTGTATGGCGTACCCGAGAACCGAATAACCGTTGCCGGTATGCCGTTGAGAAACGGGTTTTCCACGGTTGATCGTACTAGTATCAAAGAGATGAGAAAGCGACTTGGCCTGTCGCCGAACCTACATACCGTTTTGCTGATCGGCGGACTTCTGGGTAGGATGCTTGACTTCGATGGTGCGATCAAGGCAATTTCTGATGTGAAAATGCCAATCCAGATTGTGGCCGTTTTCGGAGAAAACGAAGCGGCCAGAAACCATGCCCAAGAGTTCAAAGACAGTTATAAGTACCCAATGCATTTGTACCGAACCGTGACGAACATGCATGAATTGATGTGGGCTTCGGATCTGGTCATTAGTAAGCCGGGTTCGGTCACCATGGCCGAGGTTTTGAGTTTGGGCAAGCCTTTAGTGGCCGTCAACCCGTTGGCCGGGTCAGCTCAGGAACTAAGGTTTGCACAATTCCTGCAAGACAATGCGGCTGGTTTTTGGATCAAGGACACGGAGGAATTGAGTTCGGTGCTCAGAAGAATCATCAGTAATCGAGCAGATTATGTACGTATGAGCCGGAATGCCCGGAAGCTTGGCCAATGCGGGCTTACCGCAAACCAGACGATACTCGAGAATATCAAGCGGAGCTTAGAGAAGAAGGAGGAAGCATAATGGCAAAAGGTTTGGCGATTGTCACTGGCTCATCGGGGTTGATCGGTTCAGAGTCAGTTTCATTCTTCATTGAAAAGGGTTTTGATGTGGTGGGTATTGATAACGACATGAGGAGTTATTTCTTCGGCGCTGAAGCATCAACCAAATGGATGATGGAAAGGTTGCTTCACAAATACCGGCCACACTACAAACATTATGATGTTGATATCCGTGATTACGAGAAGCTGAGCAAGATATTCAAGGACTACAATCCTGATATTGTGATTCATACCGCGGCTCAGCCCTCTCATGATTGGGCAGCGCAGGAGCCCTTCACGGATTTTTCAGTGAATGCTAACGGGACTCTTAATCTGCTTGAGGCAGCGCGGCAATTTGCCTCTCGGGCGGTATTCATCTACACCTCAACGAACAAAGTCTATGGTGACGCGCCAAACCACCTGCCGTTTGTCG
>JBAUFP010000453.1:0-1744 GCA_049679205.1 bacterium
CAAGAACTGGCCCCGTACAATGAAGACAAATGGGGATTCAATATGCGCAGGCTGCAGACACGCCTGAATGATACCGGCTACTGGTCGATTCCTTTCGCCCACGCACCGCAGTATTTTGGCATACTAGAGTTTAAATAAGAGCACTGCGTGCTCCTCAAACTCTAAATTCTAAACACGAAATCCGAATGACCAAAAAGCTTTGTAGCCATGCTGCAAGGAAAATCCGGTAACGTAACCCCTGGACGTTAGACGAAACGGGCATCGTAACCGACAAACGTCAAACAATCCTTTTGGATTTACAGTATGGTATTATCAATGAGTCTGGTACGGCCGAAAAATACCGCGAGTGCAACTAGCGTTCCTTTCCTGAGTTTGTTGACCGGCTCGAGCGTATTCCTGTCTACCATCTCAATGTAGTCGATGCTACCGCCTTTTCCTTTTATCATCTTTCTCATTCTCGAAATTCCTAATCTCGGATCACACAAACCTCTCTGGTAAGCCTGTCTCAACCATTTCAAGGATCCGTAGAGAACGGCGGCATTCTTTCTTTCATTTTCACTCAAATATGCATTGCGTGAACTCATGGCCAAACCATCCGGTTCACGCACGGTCTTGCCGGTCATAACTTTGACACTCAAATTCAAGTCTTTGACCATCTTCTTGATGATAACGGCCTGCTGAAAATCTTTGCGTCCGAAAACTGCGATATCGGGCGTGAGGATATTGAAAAGCTTCAAGACCACCGTGGTCACACCCCGAAAATGTATGGGCCGCGATGCACCGCACAAGAGCTTACTCCATTCAATGACCTCAACATAGGTGCGGAAACTCTTCGGATACATGGCTTTCTGCGATGGGTTGAAGACCAAATCCACACCTTCTTTCTTTAGCAACCGCAAATCCCTCTTCAAGTCACGCGGGTATCGGCGAAGGTCCTCCTTCGGTCCGAACTGAGCCGGGTTCACGAAAACCGAAACAATCAGAAAATCACATTTTCTGCGTGCCATACGGACCAGCGATAAGTGACCGTCATGCAGGTAACCCATGGTCGGCACAAGACCGATCTTCCTACGCTTTTTCTTAGCAGACGCGACTATCTTCCTGACCTGACTGATGCTTTTGACCAACCGCATGGGTTATATTATGTTCAGAATGTGCCTGTTGTCAAATGTTGTCATTTGACAACGGTTACGTTTATCGGTTACGACACCCGCCCCGTAAAATATAAGTGGTGTTTTTCTTTATCCGCTTAGTCTAGATACGTGATGCGCCACATTTGTCCGTAAGGTGATTCCTATTGTTATTTGACGGGGGCCGTTTCGTCAAGCGTCGTGAGGTAACGTCTCGATATTAGTCTTCGAGTGAGCGGAGCGAATCGAGAAGGTATCGTGCTCACTATGATCCGCTGATGCCAAACTTCGAATGACATAGTGACTCAGTGACTCAATGACTGCATTATTATGACCCAGTGACCTAATGACTGTCTTTATCATGCACGAATTTTCCCCAACTCTATGATTTGGTTTGATAATTTAGTGTCCCTCTGCAAGTCCCGCGCGGGTGTGAAGGAAAGGATTGAGGGGAATCCTGTATTACCCGGTTTTCTATTGACTTTTGAGGTATTTCGGCTATAATTGAGGTATCTTATTAGTGGGGAATCGAAGAAGAAAGTGAGCAAAATCCTTTTCTAGAATTCGCCCGAGAAATAATAACGAAGAGTTATCCCTAATAATTAAGGTAGAAA
>JBAUFP010000454.1:0-4232 GCA_049679205.1 bacterium
ATTATGTAGTAATGGTCCTGGTAAAGATCGATGCGGTCAATATACCCATAAACGCGCACCTGGGCATTGTTAATCCAGAGATGATGCTTTGCTTTTCGCTCGAGCACCGCCTTGAAAATCTCAAAGCCGTCATTAAAACGTTCCGCCTCGGTCTCGAGAAAATGGCGCATCCGGCGCTTGAATACGTTCAGATCAATATAGGTGGCGGACTTAGGCTTTACGGCCAGACTGCGGTTTCTCTCCAACGCCTTTTCCAGTTCCCTTTCCATAACCGCGGTCGCCCGGTCCATTTCTTTTCCACTAAAGCCTCCCGGAAAGTGATACTGGTAGAAATTTCTCACTGCATTATGGACGACCTCACCCCATTCTTTGGCGCCGGGTTCTTCTATAATTTCCGCGGGTTCGGTAATTCGCATAATATATTTGAGATAGTACCGGTAAGGACATTTACGGTAGTCAGAAAGAGCCGTGGGACTCAGGCCATCCTTCTGCAGATATTGATACAATGCTCTCACGATTCCCGGACTCTTCTTCACTTCTCGTTTGCTCAAGTCGAAAGCAGTGCGCGCGAGGTTGATCACGGAATCGTCCTTTTGTGCACCACCGGTGCGGAGGTTTATGAAGCGTGAAGCGACATCCCGTTCTTGTTCGGCCACGTATGATATATAGATCTCCTTTTTGCCTTTCGTCAACTCGGTGTAGTAGTAGTAATAAAGATTTTCCCGCTCCTGGGTATAAGGCAATCCAACGGCGCGCCTCACTGCCTGATTGATGAACATGTCCTTCTCACTGCGACGTGGGAACACACCCTCGTTCATGGAGGGCAGGATCAGGCAGTCGAAGTCAAGGTTGCGTGCTTCGAGCAAGCCAATCACCTGAACCCCACGCATCGGGTCGCCCTCGACGCGGTATCTGTGGTCCTGCAGTGCCCACAGAATGAACTCAAGCGCGTCGGTGGATCGGGCGGACATTTTTTCCGCAATGCGCAGCGTTGTTAAACGATGCAACTGCTCGAAGAATTCGTTTATGTCCGGCGCGTTCGTTTCGATCAGTTTTCTGTTGTAACCCAACAACTCATTCAGGTAGCTGACTATGCCTTCAATATAGCCACCGAAACTCGAATCAGCTTGGGCAGCAGAAAAACCCCGTTGCAGAACATCGACGAGCGGGTCGAAACGGTTTTCAATGACATTTCCTCGCTCGAAGAAGTTAAGTCTATTCTGGATCATGAAATCTTCGAGTCCGTAGATCAGGGGGCGTAAGGATTGTCCGTTAATAACTGCATTCTTGAGTAGCGGATGGCGGATGAAAGTGAAAAATTCCTCGAAGTGATAACCGCTGCGGATCACTTCATGCAGTTGGCCGAGAAAAGCGTAGAGCCCGGATTGAGCAAGCGGCAAACCGGCTGAAAGGTTATATTCAATGCCGGACACCCTCAGGCTTTCAGCAACCGAATACATGATCGATTCATCGGGCAAGACAATGCCGATACGGTGCAATTCCTCATAACGTGTGACACATTCTTTTATAACCGAGTGCAGATAAAAAGTCTGTTCAGATTCGGTCCTCACTTCTTTAACACGAATCACGGGCTCAGAAACCGCTTCTCGTTTCAACGTGCCTATCTTTGAGAGATCAACACCCAAACCTCGGAGTAATTTGTGATGGATGTAGAACGGTTTATCCGGACGGTCCATGTTTGGCAGATCATCCACCGGGCACGAATGGAGTACGAGTTCAGAAGGCAGTTCATTGAGCATCTTCTTTATCAACCCGGTTTCGACAACTGTGGTGGCGGCAAGACCACCGATTAAAATATGATCGTAATTTTTTAGACATTCGGAACTGAATTGTTCATGCACTAGCATATTTTGGTCAACCACATCTTTGTAACCAGAAGCTTTTAGTACCTTCCGGTATTCTTCGTAGATTCTTTTTAGAATTGGTAGTTCATTTTCTACATATTTTTCAGGGTAATGACCGACTTTTACTTCTTCTTCGATCTTGGCAAACGTCACCCGCTCCTTGGCAATTTCGTCAAAGAAGTTCAAAAGCCGGTTGCCCAAGGCGATAAACCTTAGGAACCGCATGTCCTTCCAGAACTCTACTTTTAACTCATCGATTGCATTCTTAAGCAGGGAATTGCGCTCTATGCTGTGTAACAGCATGCCCCGTTTCCCACCCGAACATTCGTAGCAATATTCGATCAATTCATCGAGCGTTTTCATTACCGGAGGCATGATACTCCTCACGCCACTCGCCTCGAGAAGATACCGGCGAAAGTAGAATTTGTTACGCTGGGAGGGAAACACTACGAGAATTCTTGAGAAATCTGGTGCTGAGGCCGCGAATTTCTTGTGAACATATCCGGCCAAAACGCGCAAGAATGGTTGTTCAACCGGAATGATTCTTACTCTATTTTGAATGGGTACCATCACTGATATTATAAATAGTTAATGAATGAAGTCAAATACAACAGGACAGCGGTCTCGGTCTATTGGTACCAGGACCACTCCTGTGTTCAACTGGTTGGAAATGACGGCCGATTTGCCTTTTCCTTTGCCTCTTCTTCTAATTTGCGCTGCTTTTGCTTCTCTTCTATGTATCGCTCACGCGCTCGTCGGTCATATTTTTGTATGACGATGGATATGAGCCAGAGCAGCACAACAACGCCTAAGGCAATAATGATATATTTCACGATTCTGCCTCCAATTTGTCTCATTATTATAACGCACTATCACGAGGTGTCAATGATGGAGACAGGCATACACTTTTGCACTTTTCAACTAACTCAGGATCGTCATAAGTTAATAGAACCAACCTGCTATACTCTGTTAACTTTTGCCAGCTATGAGTTGACACAAGGGAGTGCTAAGCTATACTTCTCCATGACAAAAAAATCCAGTGTATTTATCTCTTTTGATATGGAAGGTATTAGCGCGGTATCGTCCTGGCGCGAAATCAAAAAGGACTCCCCAAACCTGAATGCCCTGCGCAAAATCGCAACCGCCGAGGTAAATGCGGCGATTCACGGTATAAGAAAAAGCGAACAGAGAATTCACAAAATTACTATTTGCGACGCACATGCTTTTGGCGATAACCTCATGATCGAAGAGCTTGATCCTGGAGTACAACTGGTCAAGGGCACGCCGGGTAAGAACAACATGATCGAGGGCATCGATGAAAACTTCGATGTTGCATTTTTCATCGGTTATCATTCCATGGCCGGGACAAAATATGCTGGCATGGACCACACTTTCTCCTCGACGACTATTTATAGTGTGAAAATAAACGGGCGTTATGTTGGTGAAACCGAGGTCAACGCTGCCCTTGCCGGGTACTATGGCGTGCCGTTGGGCCTCGTTACTGGTGACGATAGCTTAATTGCCGAAGTCACAAGATTCTTCGGTCAAAGGGTCGAAACCGTGGTCACAAAACGCGCGGTCTCACGATTTGCCGCTCAGTGCCGGCACCCAAGTGATGTTCAGCAGGAAATCGAATCCAAAGCCACCCGGGCAATGCAAAAAATCAGCAAGCTCAAGCTTTTCAGATTCAAATCGCCAATCAAGGCTGAGGTTGATTTCTTGAATTCACTGATTGCCGATTTGTCGGAACTGGTTCCGGGGGTCAAGAGAACGAATGGCCGAAAAATAATCTTCCGGGCAAAAGACACGCGTGAATTCTACCGCATGCTGCGTCTTATGTGCAGTCTAGGCGGTTACGCGAACAGCGTTTTGACATAGCATATGGGGACAGGCATAAACTTTTAAACTTTTGGCCAAAAGGTCGGTGCGGCCACCGCTATGTCATTGATTGATTAATAGAACCAACCTGCTATATTTTGTTAACTTTCAGTGGCGAAAAGAACCATAATTTCATGACGTTTCTTTGTTCGGTATATTAGATAAAATCAGTTGTTCACTTCTGTGATTTTCTCGTTATATACCCTAGTTGTCTCAGAATATTCGATGCCACAAGGCCACGCAGGGCAGTGCAAAAGTTAACAGAATATAGCAGGTTGGATTTGTTTACTTTTAGAAAAGGCTCATTTGAGATTCGGTCGGCTTTTCCTCTTCGAATATTCTGACCGTACCGAACTCACCATCATAGCCCGGTTTAATGATCAAATCACCGCGCCGGGTGCGCTCGATACCGAGCGCAATACGTTCCTGGGTATTATTATGTAATTCTTCGATCGATGTATTGAGCAGGATCTCAAATTCATTGCCGAA
>JBAUFP010000455.1:0-10736 GCA_049679205.1 bacterium
GTATTGGTATGTGTGAAATAGGAAAATCAGCTTATCGCGGACACGAGGTCATATACCCTCAGCCATTCGGTATTCTTACTGCCGCATCCGAGAAGAACTATCCGGTTGATTATTCACATTTCAACATCATGGGTACGGCGGTTGGCGCGATCGGCATTGAGGCTGATCCAGACAAAGCGATCTTTCCGAACGTCAATATTGAACAGAGACTTGGTGCCAACAATGGCATCAAGCTCAAGTTCCCAATGGTTGTTCCTGGGTTAGGCTCTACGAATATCGCCAAGAACAACTGGGAAGGACTGGCAATTGGTACTGCTTTGTCCGGAGCTATGCTGACAATTGGTGAAAATGTCGTGGCCATGGATATGAAAAGCGAGATCAAGGACGGGAAAATCCTTAGGGCTCCTGACCTTGAACAGCGCGTCAAGCTCTACAAAGACTGGCAAAGAGATGGTTACGGCATGATCATTGTACAGGCAAACGTGGAAGATACGAGACTCGGTGTACAGGAATTTACCATCCAGAAACTCGGGGTCGAGACCGTCGAGTTGAAATGGGGCCAAGGTGCCAAGGATATCGGTGGCGAGGTAAAGATAAAAGACCTGAAAAAAGCACAAGAACTAAGAAAACGCGGCTATGTAGTATTACCTGATCCACTCGACCCTGATGTTATCGAGGCATATGAACACAAAACATTCACCGAATTCGAACGTCACTCACGCATTGGCATGGTAGAAGAAGAATCATTCATGAAACGCGTTGAAGAATTGCGTAAAGCCGGCGCCAAATACGTTTTCCTGAAGACCGGTGCCTACCGTCCGGCCGACTTAGCACGAGCCGTGAAATACTCATCCAAAGCGAAGATTGATCTATTGACCATTGACGGAGCGGGTGGCGGCACCGGAATGAGCCCATGGCATATGATGAATGAATGGGGTATGCCGCCAGTTGAGATTCACTCCCTCACTTATTTCTATACGGACAAACTAGCCAAGAAGGGTGAGCATGTACCGGCGTTGGCATTTGCCGGCGGTATTGCCTTTGAAGACCAAATATTCAAAGCACTTGCATTAGGCGCACCGTACACAAAGATAGTCGGTATGGCCCGCGGTCCACTCTGTGCGGCAATGGTCGGCAAAACCATCGGCAAGAAAATCGACGAAGACGAGATACCGGTTTTCGTTGAAAGATTTGGCAATAAGAAAGAAGAAATCTTTGTCACTGCCTCCAAGTTGAAAAAGGAACTGGGAAAGGATTTCGACCGTATACCGACTGGTGCCCTGGGCGTCTACACATACGTGGAACGAATGGCTCAAGGATTAAAACAGCTTATGACCGGTAATCGTAAGTTCGCTTTGAAATATATCACCCGCGATGACATCGCATCACTGACTAAGGATGCCGCGAATATTTCGGGCATTCCTTATGTAATGGATGTTGACAAGGAAGAAGTTGAGAAGATACTCAACGGATAACTGAATACTGATGACAGATAACAGATACGAGATGACAGAAACCGGATTATAGATATCAGTTATCTGTTATCGGATATTAGTCAACCTGGGTTTTTTCCTGCACCATATTCTTGAATATCTTTGAAGGACGGAAGAATGGTACATATCGATCAGCAAGTGTGTAGACCTTACCGCTCTTTGGAGCTTTGGCACTTCTGCCCGGCCTTTTTCTGAGTTCGAAAGTCCCAAACCTTCGCAACTCAACTCTTTTGTTTTGAATCAAGATTTCAAACAGCGTATCTAAGAACGTATCAATCAATTTTTCGATATCGGTCTTGGTATACGCCGGGCCTATTTTCTCGGCGATTTTTTCGATCAAAAATTCCCTTCGCATCATTCCTCCTTGCTATCCTGCTATGTCTTCACTTGCATATCTTACTCTTTCCCGAATCAAAAACGACCCAAATGTTATGCAATATCGAATTATATCTAAATCATTGACCATGTCAACGCTCATGTTACGGGGCCCCGGATCGAACACCAAGCACGCGGCCTGAATTGTAGGAAAGGCAACCAGTCGCTAAACCCCCATTTGCTTCTTTCGCCGCTTAGTCTTGCGCCTTTTCTCCCAAGCTCTTTCGTCGGCCTTGGATACCTTACCCTCCTCAACGAGTTTGCGGAATTGCTTTTCAGTCAACAGCTTACGCCGTTCCTTTTTGCGGCGTTCACTAGCTTTTCGTTTCTCTGGCATATCAGACCTCCTTTTTCATTCTACACAAAGGGCACGCTTTGTCAATGTACATACCACTTTTTCCTTGACTTTGGGAGAAAACTAAATATCCTTTTACTAATAAAGGAGGCAGATACGTGGCATTCAACATATATTCCCTATTTCGTACCCTTAAGAGCCAGTTCCTGAGTGATATAGCGATTGACCTTGGAACCCGTACTACCCTGATATACATAAATGGCCGAGGAATAGTCCTGGATGAACCGACCGTTGTCGCCATCGACACGAGAACCAAGAAGTGCCTGGCCATCGGCAATGAGGCGAAACAGATGCTGGGTCGAACCCCGAACGAAATAAAAGCGATAAGACCAATGAAGGACGGCGTAATTGCCGACTTTGAAATGGTTGAATTATTACTCCGCATTTTCATCGAAAAGGTTCAGAAGAAGCGCTTGCTTACACGCCCGCGCGTTTTGATATGTGTACCATCGGGTATCACCGAAGTAGAAAAAAGAGCGGTCCGAGATTCTGCGGAAGCGGCTGGCGCACGCGAGGTTTTCTTGGTTCCCGAGCCGATATCAGCGGCAATCGGTATCGGTTTGCCAGTACATGCACCAACCGGCAATATGATTGTTGATATTGGTGGCGGTACGACAGAAATTGCGGTCATCGCGTTATCGGGGATCGTCACGAACAGCTCCATCCGTATCGCAGGCGATGAAATGGATGACGCTATTGTCCAATACATAAAGAAGAATTATAATTTGATTATCGGCGAACAAACCGCCGAGAACATAAAAATCACTATTGGTAATGCTTTTCCCACGGTGGAAGAAAAGGCACTCGAAGTAAAAGGAAGAGATCTGGTATCCGGCATTCCCAAGACCGTCAAACTGACCAGCCATGAAGTACGGGAAGCAATTCAAGAACCCCTGTCAATGATTTCTGAAACGATACGTCTCACCCTAGAGAAAACGCCTCCTGAACTAGCGGCGGATATCGTTAACAACGGCATCTACATGGCCGGCGGAGGTTCACTCTTGAGGGGAGTCGATACTCTGGTCAGGGAAGAGACTAATCTACCGGTAACCATTGCCGATGAACCAAACAAAGTCGTGGTCATAGGTGCGGGAAAGATTCTTGAGGACCTAAACCGGTTCGAAAAAGTCATCTATACAATGAAGAGAGCATAGTTGCGCCGTCAGCAGATAATACTCTTCTTTTCTTTGTTCACCATCTCTGCAATTCCACTATTCCTAAGCGAAAATGCTAATCTTGTTTTGGCCAGGAACTTATCCTCTGTTCTCCTGTATCCGATTAGGGTTACCTCAAAACTAGTAGAATATCTTAATATCTCTAATGTCCGTATAGAAAAACTAGAAATTCATGTAAATAAACTCACATTGGAAAACGCGATACTACGCGACATTCTCGATCTGGACACTACTCAACTAGCGGCTCGTGACTTACGTTTGCTCAAGGCATCTGTGATCGGCCGCGACCCCCAAAACATAAATGGCTACCTGCATATTGACAAAGGAACTATTCACGGAGTAGTGAAGAATCAACCAGTGGTATCGGCGGACGGCTTCGTTGGCAAGATCAAGAATGCAGGAACAACCACCAGTATCGTTGAGACCGTTGAGAACCGGGGTTTTGCGGTCAGCGCCATCGATATTAATACCGGTATTCATGGCGTAGTCAAAAGCCAGACAAATTTACTGTTCGATTACGTTCGGCATACCGACGCGATAGAAATTGGTGATTCACTGCTCACTTCGGGGATGAGCGAGGTATTTCCAAAGGGGATACTGATTGGAACGGTA
Source organism: bacterium (assembly GCA_049679205.1). Classification (GTDB taxonomy): domain Bacteria; phylum Hydrothermota; class Tepidihabitantia; order SM23-42; family SM23-42; genus SM23-42. Next base: position 4,011 of record JBAUFP010000455.1, read on the forward strand.
CAAAGAGTATCAGAATCCGATGACCTGTTCTTCAAACATGTCTTTGTCGCTCCGGCTGTGCAAATAAACCGTCTCGTATCAATATACATTATCCTGGACGAAGACAGGACCACCGCGAGTGGCACACAATGATTCGCTATCTAGTCTATTTCATTGCGCTGTACCTAACACTTCCGATTAGCGCCATCGTTGATCTTCTGGCAATAATCCTTTTCTTCATCATCATGGAGGAAGATGCACGCATTGCACTCATTTTCTCATTTGTCACCGGGTTATTGACTGACCTTTACCTGCCCGTTCATATCGGAATCAATACCCTCATCTATATCACTCTGACCCAATCACTGCTCTTTCTGAAAAAATACCTGGTAATCAACCCTCTCACCACTATAGCTACGTTCATTGTCTTCTATCTAATCAAAATAGCCCTTGCGAACATCCTCGTTTCCGCTCCGATCAACCTGTTGCATATCGTCTACACAATTGCCGCATTCTTCCCGGTCACGATGATTCTGAATAGAATCAATTTTGGCATATGGATGAAAGCGTAGTAAAATTCAAAATAATACGTAATACGATCCTTGTTCTTGCTGCAATAGTGATCATCTGGAGTATTAAACTTCAGATATTCGAAGGCCGGAAATACTCACGCCTGTCCGAAGAAAACCGGATCAGGCAGAAATATACTGAAGCACCACGCGGTAGGATACTTGACCGTCACGGAGTGGAAATCGCTAACACCAGGCCGGGTTTTTATGTTTCTGTTGTCAGAGCAATAATCGACGCAACAACCCTCAAGAGCCTTTCCCGCATACTGGATATCGAAGAAACCATGATCATCGAGAAAAGCAAGATAGAAAAGAATCCTAACAACCCGGTCAAAATCGCCCACGACATCTCGTACGGACAGCTTTCGCTCATCGAGGAAGGCATTGACGAATTCAGCGGTGTCGAAGTTGGGGTTGAACCATTGAGGAACTATCCTTACGGCGAGTTACTCTTTCACCAAATCGGTTATGTCGGTGAGATAACATCCAAAGAGCTGGAGAAAGATGACAGCTATTTTATTGGCGATTATATTGGTAAGATGGGATTGGAGCTATATTATGAAAACATACTGCGGGGCACGCACGGTGTCGAATACATCGAAGTTGATGCACGTGGCAAGGAGGTCGGTAAAATCACCGAAAAAAGAAGCATCCCGCCGATTGCCGGCTACGATCTTCAAACAACCATCGATGTTGCCTTGACTGAATCGGTCGCCGTTTACCTCGAAGACTACGAAAGGGCGGCATGTGTTTGCCTGGATCCTAAAGATGGAGAAATACTAGTGCTCTACTCAAAACCGGGGTTTGATCCGAATCTCTTCACCCATGGCCTGCAGAAAGTTCAGTGGGATATACTACACAAAGATCCGAGTGCACCAATGTATAACCGTGCTACGATGAGTTGTTATCCACCCGGCTCAACATTCAAACCCTTTATTGCCCTGGCAGGACTCGATTCAAAGATCGTGGGCAATGGTAGACGCTTTGAACCATGCACCGGCGAGTACCGATTGGGCCGCAGGATTTTCAGATGTTGGAAAACACATGGGAGCCTCAATCTGTCAAACGCCATAGTGAATTCCTGCGATATTTACTTCTATCAGTTGGGAAGTCTCATCGGCATCGACACGATTTATGACCGCGCCAGCCGAATAGGTTTTGGAAAGAAGACAGGTATTGATCTGCCCAATGAGAAGAACGGCATCTTGCCCGATCGCACGTGGCTCGAAAGGCGCTACGGCCGTAACTGGACCCGGGGGCATATATTCAATATCAGCATTGGCCAGGGCGATATCCTGGTATCCCCTCTACAGCTCGCATGCGCCTACACGATCTTTGTCAACGGAGGCAAAATACCAATGCCCCACATCATTGAAAAGAACGACACAACCTATTTTACATCCGATATATCTGAAGAAGCCCTGGAAACGGTAAGACTTGCCCTCGCTGGAGTTGTCGCCCGCGGAACCGGCACCCTGGCCCGGGTTCCTAACATCGAAGTCTGCGGCAAGACCGGAACCAGTCAGAACCCACATGGTGAAGACCATTCTCTTTTCGTCGGTTTTGCTCCGGCAAGCGATCCCCGAATACTGGTGTGCCTGGTTGTCGAAAACGCTGGTCACGGGGGGAGCATTGCCGCGCCGATCACGGGCAGGATCATCAAATCATATCTATCCAGTTCTCCGGATAACGTGTTTGTCTTATCTGACTGAGAGAGGCATGTTCAGAAAAATCGATTTCACCATTATCGGCAGCGCGACCATCCTTGCTCTTCTCGGCGTCATGATGATCTTTTCAACTGCCGGACCCGGACTCATGACCAGGCAAGCTGTCTGGCTTGGTTTTTCGATTCTTGTCGCACTGTTCTTTGCCAGAATTTCACCGCGTATCTGGGTCAACTTGAGCCCGGTCATCTACCTTGCATCTTTGTTTCTCATTTTCATCATTCTACTCAAGAGCGATGTATACCCTAAGCGCTGGATCAAATTTGGCGAATTCTCATTACAACCATCTGAGTTCGCGAAGTTCGCCACTGTACTCATGCTCGCAAACTATCTCGCGACAAAGAAGAAACTACAGAGCTTCTCTGACATGTTGATACCAGTCGCGATCGTTGCTGTCCCCAGTCTACTCATTTTCATAGAACCCGATCTTGGAGCCGCCCAGATATTCCTGCCGATCCTGATCATCATGAGTTTCTGGGCTGGTATGTCAGGACTCAAGATCCTCATCCTGTTCTCGCCGATAATCTCCGCGGCCATCAGTTTCTCCATATACATCTGGGCTATCTACATGTTGCTCTTACTGGTCTTCCTTTACTTCCGGAAACAACTCACCGACCTTATCTATGGCTTGGTCAGCAATTCCTTAATGGGACTTATAATGCCCGTGGTGTGGAACTCCATGAAAGCCTACCAGCAAAATAGAATTATTGCATTCTTTTCACCTTGGCTTGATCCCCAGGGTATGTCATGGCAGATCATCCAGTCCAAAATCGCGATCGGCTCCGGACGATTCTTGGGCAAAGGTTTTCTTTCGGGTACACAAAAGAAACTCGAATTCCTGCCGGAACGGCATACTGATTTCATTTTCTCCTGCTTGGGTGAAGAATTCGGTATATTTGGTATTATCATCGTACTCGCGATTTATGTCTTTTTGCTGTATCGACTACTCCTCCTGGCAAAAGAAACACGCAATCGGTTTTCAAGCATAATGACCAGCGGTGTCATGGCCTGGATTGCTTATCAAACATTCATGAATATCGGCGTTACCATGGGTTTACTACCGGTAACCGGCGTGCCGCTGCCTTTCGTCAGCTATGGCGGATCGGCTCTGCTATCTTGTTTCATGGCTATCGGTGTTTGTCTTTCCGTATCAAGAACCAAGATGGCTTACTAGCGAAGTATATTAGCACACCGCATCAGCACAAACACCACGGCAAATACTACCAAAAAAGCGCAGCAGCAAGAGTATTTTGGGATATTTTTCTTGACAAATAAAGCTAAATCGACTATTATTGATGAATATTACTATGATGATGAACATAATTGAAAGCACGCATGCATTGACGAACAATGCTGAATTAAATCCCTGTTCGATTATTCTCGATAGGTACAAGACAAATTACCCAATAAACCTGCTGGACGCATGACCACATCAAGAATCGAGCTCGATGCGCTCTTGGAGCAACTGGTCCTGCAAGAAGGTTCGGACTTGCATCTACGACATGGCGAACCGCCCCTGTTCCGCATTTCCGGCGATCTAGCAAGAACAGAAAACCCTAATTTAGAGGATAAAGACTTGGAGAATTTGATCTTCGGAATAATGAGTCCTGAACAGCGCAAAGTGTTTGAGGAACAACTTGAATTTGACATGGCCTATGAGATTCCAGGCGTTGCACGCTTTAGGGTTAATTGTTTTAAACAGATGGGCCGCATTGCCGCAGTCATGCGTACCATACCGATTAACATCAAAACAATCGATGAGTTGAATCTACCACCGGTCTTCAAGAAGATCGCTCAGCTGCCCCGCGGTCTGGTGTTGGTGACCGGACCAACCGGCAGCGGCAAATCAACGACTCTGGCGGCGATCATTGAACATATTAATCAAAATACCCGGAAGCACATAATAACGGTTGAAGATCCTATCGAATTCATGCACCGTGACAAAAATTCCATTATCGAACAGCGCGAAGTGGGACTCGATACTAATTCGTATAGTGAAGCCCTACGGAGGGTAATCAGACAGAATCCGGATATCATCCTGGTCGGTGAGATGCGTGACCTCGAGACCATCGCCGAAACCATAACCGCCGCCGAGACAGGGCATCTCGTTTTCTCGACACTTCACACAATTGATGCTGTTCAAACCGTCGATCGGATCATCGATGTTTTCCCACCTTCGCATCAACAACAAATCCGGCTTCAATTGTCCATGACGCTGCAGGCAGTTGTCACCGAAACACTGCTCCGTAAAAAGGACGACACAGGGCGGGTTCCAGCCTTCGAGATCATGATTTGTACCTCAGCCGTCCGCAGTGCAATACGAGAGGCAAAGACGCATCAAATTTTCACCGCGATTCAGACTGGTTCACGCATGGGTATGATCACAATGGATCAGGGTTTGAAGAATCTCTATCACCAGGGGTCAATTGACTACGAAGAGGCTATTGCTCATTCAACACATCCTGAAACATTCAACAACCGAGTCTAAAATGACAAGCATTAAAGAACTCATGAAAACTCAACTCAACAAGGATGCTTCAGATCTTCTGCTCAAAGTAGGTACCCCTCCCAACATACGCACGAACGGCGACCTCGTGACCCTAGATTCACCGTCTTTGACCATAGATGATATTGAAACCGGAATATCAGAAATCCTGAACAAGATACAGCTCGAGGAATTCAGCAAGCTTAAAGAAATTGACATTTCCTATCAACATCCTGACGGCCCCCGATTCCGGATCAACATATTCCGACAGAAGGGCGCACCAGGCATGGTTCTCCGTTCGATACCGACGCAGATTCCCGTTCTGGATGAACTGGGATTTCCTCCAGTCCTAAGAAGCATCACGCTTCGACCCCGGGGTTTGATCGTTGTCACCGGACCTTCGGGTTGCGGAAAATCAACTACTCAAGCCGCATTCATCAATCACCGAAACGAGAACGACAAATGCCATATAGTGACCGTCGAGGATCCGATCGAATTCATTCACCCGAATAAGATGGCTCTAGTGACTCAGCGTGAAATCGGTCGCGACACGCACTCGTTTGCCAATGCCTTGAAATTTGTGCTACGGCAGGATCCAGATGTTATTCTGGTTGGTGAAATGAGGGATCTGGAAACGATTTCCCTTGCCATCACGGCGGCAGAAACCGGGCACATCGTTGTCACAACCCTCCATACGTCAGATGCTATTTCAACGGTCGATCGGATCATAGATGTATTCCCGCCTCATCAGCAATCGCAGATTCGAATGCAGCTTTCGCTAAACCTGCTATGTGTGGTATCTCAAAACCTTCTCAAGCGTGCCGACGGCAAAGGAAGAGTAGCGGCCTACGAAATACTAATCGCCACACCCTCGGTTCGAAATTTGATCCGTGAGGCAAAAACACATCAAATATCATCTATCCTGCAGACTTCACAGCAGCAAGGGATGATCTCTTTCGATGCGCATCTGGCCAAGCTAGTGAAAAGAAAGACCGTGACCAAAGAGGAGGCATTACCCAAGGCCTTACATGCCGACGCATTCATGAAGGAAATGCAACAGGTATCTCATTAATAGTGACCAAGAGAACATTTCTTCACCTTGATAGTCCAGTTCAGTATATTAAAGGTATCGGACCAAAGCGGTCACTCTACTTCAAAAAAGTAGGCGTCGAGACCGTCAAGGATCTGATCTACTTTATACCCCGAAGGTACATCGACTATTCAACGATCTTGAGAATCGGTGATACCAGGATAAACGATGAAGCCACGGTAACGGGGCGAGTGGATCTGGTCGAAGCCCGACGTATAAGGAACCGGATGAATCTCCTCACCGTGGTCTTACGCGACAAATCCGGTTCTATTGTATTGAAGTGGTTCAACCGTCCTGACTTGAAGAAGAAATTAAAAATCGGTGATTGGCTATTGGTTTCTGGTAAAGTCACCTTTTACCGCGGTCAGCAACTCGTTAATCCACTGTATGAACTGATCGGCGAGGATGAAACCGGAGAAAGAAAACATGGTTCCGTTATTCCCATTTATCCCCTAACCGAAGGATTGAGTGTCTGGGACGTACGCAGAGCGGTGCGCACTGCGCTCGACGAATGCCTGAACCAAACACGTGAAACCCTGCCGCAATCGATCATCGAGAAGCATCGATTGTTACCTCTGAACGAAGCGCTCCGCAATCTTCATTTTCCCGCCACTGCCGAGGAGGCGCGAGTCGCACGCAACCGACTCGTCTATGATGAGTTCTTCTTTTTTGAACTAACCCTGGCATTAAGGAAGGCGAGACTGGTGAATAAACAGGGCATATCATTTCTAGAAACCGGAGCCTTGACCAAGAAATTCATTAAAGGATTACCTTTCACACTAACACAAGGGCAGATAGAAGCAGTACAAAACATCGTCCTCGATATGGGACGTACCCGACCCATGAACCGCTTACTGCAGGGTGATGTTGGTTCGGGGA
>JBAUFP010000456.1:0-2162 GCA_049679205.1 bacterium
TTGGCAAAGAAGCAGTGAGCGCAGCAAAGAAACTTGGCATACCGGTTATGGGCACAAATCACTTAATGCCAGAGAATCTAACACACTATCTTCATCTACCAGGAATTGCCGAGACGTGGCTTCAAAGGTTCGCGTGGAGACAATTTGTGAGAGTTTTTGAACAACTTGATTTTGTGACGACGCCGACAAGAACCGCGGCTGCATTGCTAGCAAAGGCCGGTCTTAGAAAAAAGGTTGTGCCGGTCTCGTGCGGCATTGATTTGGAAAGATTCAAGCCAACCAACGATGGGGCGTATCTAAGGCGAAAGTTCGCCATACCAACCGACAAACCGGTGTTGCTGTACGTGGGTAGATTAGACAAAGAAAAACGAATTGACATGATTCTGCAGGCGTTGCCGGATATTTCGCGCGTCACCAGTGTCCACCTGGTGTTAGCCGGTATAGGCAAAGAAAAGAGAAACCTCGAGGAATTAGCAGAGAAACTGGGCATACAACAGGCGGTAACATTTACCGGGTTTGTTCCCGATGAAGACCTGCAGAACATCTACGGGGTTGCTGATCTATTTGTGACGGCAGGCATAGCGGAGTTGCAGAGTATCGTAACGATGGAAGCAATGGCGTCTGGTTTACCTGTTGTTGCCGTCAATGCAATGGCCTTACCCGAGTTGGTGCACGATGGAGAGAATGGTTACCTTTTTTCAGATGGGAATAGTCAAATGTTTACCGAAAAAGTCATCGCAATTCTTTCCGATCAAGCAATGCGAGCCAGAATGTCACGAAGGAGTCTGGAAATTATTAAAGATCATGATGTCAACAAAACAATAGAGAAATACGAATCGATCTACAGTGAGATTACTAATCGTTGAACATGCTGTATCACGATCGGATAGACTCTTGGATTCTCGGTCACCATGCCGATTAGGTCTGCTGCAGATTGAATCGTGTGTGCTCAGGATCACAGTAGGCGATTCCTCGGTAAGTGCTGCCGCTACGATTGTGGCGTATGCTGTGGCTGATGGCTCGGCCACTGGTGGAGATGGACAGTGTAGGGCATGGTAACACTACTGAAACGGTGACAGCTTGGAAAAGATGTCGACCTGACCCTTGATGAGTTAGTGATGAGCACTCTCCGATGTTCCTAGTTTCAAGCCGATAGTGAGGAAGAGTGAGTGACTATGGCTGGCAAGCACAATGACGAGTCAAGCCCCAAGTTCTGGTCGTTGCTGCGGCTGCCATCCAAAGTCACACATTGCTCATGTTTCTGATTAACTGTCGCCAGAGTACGATGCCAGTGGTAACTTCGGTGTCGCATGGATGAGTACAAGCCAAAGATAAACCTGCGTAGGATGGTTTTGGTGGTGATTGTCGCCATCGTCCTCATGGCAGTGGCTGGGTGGCTTCTATCACGTGAAAATTTCTACCAGATGTTTCAAGCTATCAGGAGTGCCGACTACTTACTTATCGCAGCAGCTATGGCCACATATTTTATTAGTGTGGCAATTTGGGCTGGCCGCTGGCAAACGGCACTTTCTTTCATAAACTGCAGAATAAGCTTTGTTACTCGTTATCTGATACTTTGCGCAACCGTTTTCCTGAACAATATTACTCCTGGAGCACGTGTTGGTGGCGACCCATTCGGTAGGATCTATATGGTGCATAAGCTTGAGAATACGAGTTATTCGTCGGGCATGGCTTCCTTGATTGGTGAGTTCGCTCTTACTCCCCTGGTTGTTGTCTCTTTCCTAATGGCGGGCTTGTTTCTGCAATTTTGGAAAGGGTCGCTCCAGTTAAGCTTGCTTCTCATAGCGGCATGGGTTTTGGCCTCTCTCGGAACAGTCTTCATTCCCCGCCTCTTTTTCCGGAAAAGGGTCGCACTCAAGAGCATAAGCAACATCATACGCCGTGTTCTCGGTTGGTTTGGAAAGCGCGAGGATGTTCGAGCGACAATGCAAGGAATCGAGGCCTTCTACTTAAATACCTACACCATACTGGACAAATGGCAAAAGGTATTGTCGATAGGGGGTTGGACATTATTAACCGGGGCGCTTGATATTTTCCGATTTTACGCGATATTTCTAGCCCTAGGTTATCATCCCACATTTTCCACGCTTCTAGTTGCCTCCTCACTCCCAATCATCGTTGGCCTTGTTCCGTTGCTACCC
>JBAUFP010000457.1:0-2885 GCA_049679205.1 bacterium
CTCAAAACGTAGCTCTTATCTGTACAACAAATAGCCACTATCTGGATTTCCTTATTTCTTCCAGTTTTTCGATATCAATTAAATCGGTGGGCCTGGCAGTTTCTTTCTTCATCTTAAGTAATTCGTCATAATCAACGAGCGAAATCTCAAAACCATCGAGTGTCTTTCTTATCTTTTTCATATCCGCAAGATTCTTGGTGATCAAAACATCAATCTGCAGCAATTGTGATTCCGGATTATAGAAAGTAATAACCTTCACGTTCTTCTCCCTCATCCACTCTTCCCTTTTCCTTTCATCAGCCATGTCTAACGGATCAATGGGTACGCCCGGCTGAAAATTCAATGCTGCCAGCACCTTAATGAAACGCCTGACATTATCCTCAGAAAAATCAATAAGGAGATCGATGTCTTTTGTGAATCTGACATAGCCATATAGCACAACCGCAATACCGCCGATGACCGCGTAGTCTATATGTTCTTTTTCAAGCGATCGGAGAATATCCTCTATCTTCATGCCGCTTTCAGTGCCTTGATCACATCATCAATTTTCGTAAGAATCGCAAACCCGTAGGAGAGATTCAATAATGCCGCTTCATGCATTTCTTTGCTGAAGGTCGCAGTTCCGTCTTCCACAAAATACACCTCAAAACCCCTCATAAAGGCGCTGCGGGCAGTCGTCTCGCAACACAGATTGGTCAAAACGCCGCAGATAACCACCTGGCGCACGCCCTTGCTATGCAGTATTCCCCCAAGATCAGTATTGAGAAAACCATCATATTGATGTTTTATGACCGTAGTGCCAATGCTTGCATCAAGAATATCAACCACTTTGCTCATCGGGTTATCTTCTCTTATCTTCTCACTCCACCAGCGAAGCATGAGATTTCCTTGATCATCGGAATCAATATGACGGGTGAATATTACTGGCCGGTCGCAAACGCGAAAAGATTCCACCAGGTTTTTGAGTTTGTTAGCAAGGACATCTGACTTGGGGACAAAAAAACTGCTGTCTTTGTCACAAAAATGACGCTGCATATCAATAACCAGCAATGCAACCCTATCTCTGTCTATCTTAAAATCTTCTCTCATCTGCCTCGCGTCCTTTTATATTTATCTATGTGCTCGAATCAATCAATTAGAATTATACCGCGTACGGCACTACTTCCATTCGCCCGTAGAAAATAAACACCCGCGGGGATACTTTTGAGCAATATCTCGTTATTCCCTGGTTGTAGGTTTCGCTTCTCGACTTCTTGCCCGATCAGATTAAAGAACTTAACCTCGATCGCATGGGTATTCGTGTTGTTCATAACAAGCCTGCCACCTCTTTTCAAGAGCGTCGGCGAAACAGTGAAACCTGCATCGCTCACCTCAGTACCCTGCCCGTGCTCCGTAATGCCGGTTCCTGGCTGTAGTGCCTCAACAGCATCCAGCATGAACTGACTCGACGCTTCAAGACGCACGTATTGAACGGATTCAAAACCAGCGCTGCTAATGTCAAACTCACTGATTGCACTATTTGCCGTACCCAGGGTCTGCCACGAACCACGCCAGTCATTACTGACTTTTACCGTAGCGGCGCCAGAACCCGAGGACCTGTACACAAATAAATCATTACCCGGTACATCATATATCGGATGGAAGAACCGGAGCACAATCCATTTCGATGCATCAAGCTGATATGCCTGATTGTCATGCGGACCAAGTGCCCAAACTGGATAGGTCATATTTGATGAAGTAGTAATATACCTGGTTCCGAAAACATCGGTCGCATACACCGGAAGGTCAGGATTGGGAGCGAGCCGAACATCCAAAAAGACCGATGAATCCTGTGTATTCGAAGGAACAACAACGTCAACGATAGTCTTCGGCTCATACCCGGGTGACATTACTGTGACATCGTAGGTTCCGGGCAGGTTGAAGCGGTGAAAATCACCGACCTCCTCGCTGGAATAACTCGGATAATTGCACGGTGTAACATAGATCAAAGCACGCAAAGGCGGCCCTGGATCACCCATAACCGAATCGGTCACTACCCCGTGGATCCCCTGACCGGCCTTGTGCATCAGATACATCATGGCCGGACGATCACGTGCAAAGATGACATCGATTGAATCAGGATGCGGTGTTTTGGTATTACACACTTCAATTGACCAGCTGATCTCACTACCACAGCCGTATTCGTAGTCTTTGCTTGCCCCGCTTATCGGATACATCCCTATGGATCCCTGGCCATACTCATATCCGGTGAAGCTGCTATACCCGATTGAAAGATGACGGATGAGATTCTGCTCGGGTGGCTGCAGATATGTAGTATAGGACCACGGTTCGGAAAGATAAACAGTTCCTGCATGATAAGATGCATAGCTCGTGAAAGGATAGCGCCAGAAGTATTCCATGAACTTCCAAGATTCATTTTCGCTGAAGAAATCGCTGCCACATGCGTACGCGTTACCCCACATCCAACCCCAGTTGCGGTTCAAATCGACACCATTGGAATTGTAGCGCGAACTGGCAACGTAACCGTCAGGATTAACGAGCGGTGCAATCCATATCTCACGCGTGTCGACTAGACGCTGCACCTGAGTATCAGCCGGATAATTCTCAACCAAATAACTAAGCATACAGAAATTCACTGCCCAGCTGATCTTCTCGTCACCATGGATATTGCCCTCAAAATGCAGGGCAGGTTCGTCTTCATCAACCTGGGCACTATCAGAAACCTTCATCACCAGCAAAACCCGGTTCAAATGACTATACCCCAGCGTATCCAGATGACATATGTCGGGATGATCAGTAGCCAACGCGATCATTGAATCCACAGTTTGGTCATACGTCAGGTACTGTCCTCTGGACGATTTAATCATGCTGTTTTGCCGGTAGAC
>JBAUFP010000458.1:0-2373 GCA_049679205.1 bacterium
CTCGAAAACCATCTAATGAACTTACCCTGCCCCGCATATTTCGTCGCGAGATAGTCAGGAAGGGTCAAGGTGTCATATTTATCACGTTCCCTTCGGAACTCCCTTGCCATCCATAGCCAGGAAACAGTAATTCCAGTAACACAACCAACCGCGATCCAGACCGATGACAGGCCGGCAGCAAACGCGAACCCGGTCAAGCCTAAAAGGCACCAGGCCGATTCTCCAGTAGCCCTTTCAGACAAGGCAAGTGCCCAACCTGGAATCTTCTTACCACCGAGATGAAAATCCGCCTGACTCATTTTCTTCCGGGCAAAGTAGAACCCGACCCCTAAGATCAAGGCCAAGTAGAGCACAAATTCAATTATGATGATGCTGTTCATCTTCTCCTCCTTTTAGTATATAGAGAGTGAACCTTTTCTTCGGCCGTACCGGTCCATAACCAAAAAAACGATCATTCCGAATGTCAACCATACGATCAAGATCAGCGTGAGACGCAAGAATATTGTCGGCAGGCTTACCACCAATTCCTCGCCCAGCAAAAGATGTCGCGCCCCGATGATTCCGTAGGTTGTCGGCAGAAACATTGATGCTTTACGTAGCACAATTGGTAACACGGCAAGCGGATAGGCAATAGGTGTGACGACAACAATCAGCGTTGAGAGTGCCTCGGATACTACCCACCACTGTTTGAGGGCAATTGTCAAACCGGCAACGATGATACCCAGCCCGTACAAACCCAGCAGCATAAGCAACACGATAGCGAGGGTCACGAACATGCCGCTCATTTGCAGAACGATAGCAAAGAATGTAGTAATCACTACGGCTTGAATCAACATGATCAAGCCCTGGTGGCATGTTGAGTGTAGAGCCATACCTGCTACGTACACCCAGCGGGGTACCGGCGCGACGAAAATCGTCTCGAGTGTGCCAAACCACTGTTCTTTCCGCAACGAGAAACCCATTGCCCAACAAGCAGTATTCAAGAAACCAATGAATAAATAACCGATGAAGGTGTAGGCAACCATGTCACTGATGCCAGTAATACTCCTGAGATGCTCAGAATATCTCCCCCCTAGTAAGGCAAAGCCGTACAGAAAATAAGGGAATAAATAAACAAACGGTTCAAAAAACTGCCGTATGAAATCAGGCTTATAGGTAAGCTCAATCTTCCATTCCTTGATGTTTTCCGCGTTGATTGCACGCAAATAATGAAACACCGTGCCCTTTATCCCTTTATTGTTTCGCTTCATTTGTTAGTATTCGGACAATGTACCCTTGGACTTGGTCCGCTTCTCGACGAAGTGAAAGACGACCAGACCAAGCGGTATGACTGCACAATCAATACACAATAATACAATGCTGTTCTTCCAAAAATCGAATTCTATATTGAGCAAGAGTCCGCGCAAAGCAATCAAGGCGTAAGTTAGCGGGATTAAAACACTCACTGCTTTGGTGATCGGGTTCACTTCGACCGGATAGCGAATCGGCGAAAAAAGAAAGAGTACATACTCAAACATGTGTAGCAAGCCGTGAGCCTCTTTTACCATGAGGGTCAGCGCCGCGGCCATGAAACCAATACCGTAGAGACCAACGATGAGTAAAACCAGAAACAAAAATATCGGCAAGAGCTTGATGACCGTAATTTCTAGACCAAAAATCAAAACACAAATAAGCAGTTGCACAATCACAAACGACGTGGATAGAATCGAATTATACAAGCCCTTTCCAAGCAGAATGAATACCGGGCGCACCGGCGCTGATAGAATGTGCTCAAGCGTACCATAATAGGTCTCATCGCGGAATGAATTTCCCATACTCCACACTGCAGAAAACATGTAGGTGCTTATTATCGCGCCGATCAACACGTAGGGAATGAATTCCTCAGTACCGGCGAGATTGCCAAAAGCCGTGCTGCTGAACGCACCAACCAGCGCTTTGCCCTGGAAAACGAGTGGGACAACCCACAAGAGTGGTGAGATTATCCAAAAAACAACCTCGGCCGGGTAGGCCAGAAGTATTCTGAAGCTCTTGCGTACCTCTTCAACGATCACCCACATCATATGCCTTGATAGTCCATCGACTTCATAAAAAAAATCAATGATCCTTCAGACTCGCACCCGTAAGGTGTACGAAAACGTCCTCAAGCGTAGGTACGGTTACACGCACCGAGAATATCTTTGCCTTGTCTCCAAGCTTCTGAAGAACATCACTCAGCAGGGTTTCCGGGTTCTCAGTATTGACTCTTAAATACACAAAACCATTGTCATATGAAATACTCACACTTGCCGCGCCCTCGATTTTCTGTAAGGCCTCCTTCTCAAACTCACCTTGACACTTAATCTCCAATACCTGTTTCTGGCGCATGCTTTGTTT
>JBAUFP010000459.1:0-6073 GCA_049679205.1 bacterium
GCGAAGACCGGCGCAAATCAGAAAAGTAATTCATACCAGAAACCGATTCATGATTTGGGCTGCTCTTTGAGCACCATCAGTAGGAATACTTCGGTAGTTCACTCTTTTCCCCATGTACTGCAGAATCAGTGCGGCAAGAGATTCGGGCGTCGTTTTAGAAAAGTACATTCTAGTACCAGCTTTATAACGCGCCAATCTCTCTGCCACGTACGCCTGCTCATTATGCCCCTCAACCGTAGCCATCTTGACATATCTATTCATGTGGGTTATCATAGAGCTGGAGGTATTTATGATGAAAAAAACATTTGTCCTGTTCATCTTACTCGCTGTCATTGCCTTTGCTGAAACACCGGTCTTCGAACCACCACTACCCATTCAAGCTAACGGCGTCAATATAAACGTCGGGTATGGCGGTAACGCATCACCCTTTATGATTGACTGGGACGGCGACGGAAAACAAGACTTGCTGCTAGGACAGTTTGATCAGGGCAGAATCCGGTTTTATGCAAACACCGGCACACACTATAATCCAACATTCGGGAATTTCGTCTATCTCCAGGCTGGCGGTTCATACATTTCGCTGAGTTATGGCTGATGTCAGGGCGCAACAGTCGCAGTTTGCGACTGGAACGAAGACGGCTATCTTGACCTGATCGCCGGCGAAAGATACGGTTATTTCACCTTTTTCCAGCGGGACGCTGCTGGTCAGCTTACCAATATGGGACATATTCAGGCCGATGGCATAGATATTCAAACCGACAATAACGCCTGGCCGTGGGTCTGCGATTGGAACGAGGACGGCAAGAAAGACCTTCTTGTCGGACAAGAAGGCATAAGCCAGCCGTGCAATGTCTATGTCTATTTAAACCAGGGAACGAATGCCGCACCCGTTTTTGGCGATTCAACACCAGTGCTTTTTAACGGAAGCCCGCTTACTTATTATCGAACCATACCCGTACTCCAGGACCTCGATCTCGATGGCAAAAAAGACATGATCCTTGGTGGTTGGTACAGTGATGTGAGGTTCTACACAAACGTCGGCACGAATGCCAGCCCGGTCTTTACTAATTACATCTATCTTGTCCAACCGGATTCACAGAACTTCAGTAATGGCAACCCGCCCCGAATAAATTTCGCGGACTGGGATGGTGATAGTGACCTCGATATGATAACGTGCGATTACTACGGTTCAGCGTTCCTGCGCGAGAATGTCACACCACAAGCAGTGGCCGAGAACAAAGAACAGCTGGCGACATCAAACATCCTAACTATCGCTCCTAATCCATTCCGAGACTATACCGATGTCAGATATCAGTTAACTGATAACAGTAAGAATATTGAATTGAGAATCTATGACGCAACCGGAATGTTGGTAAAGTCTTTTCGCCCTACGCACCACGCATTACGCAATACGCTATCCTGGGATGGTCAGGACGACCATCACAGGATATTAGGTAGTGGCGTCTATTTTGTCACGCTTACGACTAGTGAAAGTATCCAAACGCATAAGGTATTGATTGCACGCTGAGCATAAACCAATGTCCGGTCGTTGAACACCTGGATTCTCGCCGCCGCCGGGTAAAGGCTATGACTATAGAAACGCACAAGAGTATCGTCCGCCGATTCTTCATGGACGTTCTCACGGCAGGTAAAATGGAGGTCCTCGAAGACATCCTGGCGCCTGATTGCACATACACTGACGGAGGACAGCTCAAATACACAACACGGGTTGATTTCACAAACTACGTTAGTGAAGCTCGCAAAGAATTCATTAAGACCAAAGTGATCATCGAAGATATCATTGCTGAAGGTGATAGTATCGCTGTACGCTGCACGTACCACCTCGAGACCGAACGCAAACGCTACGTAATCCCGGTCATGGGCATCTTCCATTTCAGGAGCGGCAAAATAGCAGAGATCTGGCGCAATACTGCGGCAAGCGATGATTCTGAGTTATCGTGACACCGCAACGCCAACCTAGCTGTATCTCATCACGATCCATACATACTCGCTTTTCCACGCCTTTTTTGCCTCTGATGCTCGATTCGCCTTCACTTGCCACGCGCTGTCCTTAGTTGCCGTTCAATGCCGTATTTCGCCTTATCTCCCTGAATTGCCCCGCCTTCGAATGACTCAATGACCTATTGACTTAATGACTTACTCGAGGCGGTTCAACTAGGAATACCTTCCGTCATATCACTTCTTGTGAACAACATCGGAAAAACGATATCACTCGTACAACAAGGGAGCCAGACCGCCAAGAAAAGAAATAACGAAATCACTGTTATTTCTAGCGGTGTGACACGTCCACCCCGCGCCATTGTCATATGAAACAACGATGCCCATGTGCTCAGGAAGACATGACCAGCATGTGGGAAACGGGTCTTCGGCCAAAAATAAGCAATGAAGATCCCGAGTATTGCCAAAGGGTTAACGAGCCACCACTTTTCTATGAAGCCGACATGAATGCCTTTGTTGGGCAGTACCAGCAACAGCTCTCCGACGTAGGGAATCACCGAGTCACTCAAAGTAGCAATACCCACTGCGCCAACATACCCGATGATCAACGTCCGCAGGAATCCGGTTCGTGAATGAAGCCGGTACATAGCTGCGGTCACCAGAGCGCTCAATAAGACATGCGCCGGATGCAAACACCAGAATAAAGTGTCGGAATAGGCACGGGGGACACGAGCCACCGAAAATAAAAGCATAATGGCAATGCCCGACAACGTACCCAGCGCCGTGAAGGGTGCGTGATGCCTTAGTTCACGAACAACTTTGTTGAGCATGGGGTCAAATAGCTTGCCACAAATTGACTATCTTTTCTGTTATCTGACCACTGCAATACTCAACGACCGGTACGCCTTGCACCATTGATTGTACAACTTCTTCAGAAAATGGCAAGTGTGCCAAGACTTCGACGTTTCTCTTCTTGCAGATCTTTTCAATAGCTTTACTATTTTCTAAATTAATGTCGTATTTGTTGATCACTACTTTTGCCGGGATTGAAAAGTGACTCGACACATCCGCGATGCGCTCAAGATCGTGAATTCCGGACATTGTCGGTTCGGTAACGATAAGCGCCAAATCCACACCCGACAGTGAAGCGATCACCGGACAACCAATGCCAGGCGGACCGTCGATTATTATATCGTCGAGCTTTTTCCTTTCCGCAATTTCCTGAGCTGCTTGCCTTATCTTCATAACGAGCTTACCCGAATTTTCCTCAGCAATACCCAACTTTGCGTGCACAAACGGGCCGTACTTAGTATTCGATATATACCACTCGCCAGAGAGGTTCTCTTCCATGGTTATTACATCATTTGGACAAACAATACTACAGATTTTGCATCCCTCACAAGAAACCGGATCTACATCGAAATCTTCATTCACGGCATTGAAGCGACAGACCTCAATACATTCTCCGCACCCTGCGCATCTTTCTTTATCGATCTTAGCGGTCAATCCACTTCTGAAAGCATGTTTCTCCTTCACCTCCGGGTTCAATAAAAGGTGCAAATCAGCGGCATCCACATCGCAATCCACAAAACACGCCTTTTTCGCAAGGGCGGCAAAAGACGCAGTCAAAATAGTTTTCCCTGTGCCACCCTTTCCGCTGATCACTGTTATCTGCTTCACCTCTTCTTTCCCTCTAACCAGCCGATTCTTACTCCTCGCTTTGGGTTACTGTTAGGGATATATGGTTTTATATCAAGCAGGGGTGTTCCATCGAGCATGTCGACACCTTTCACCGTTAGAATATTCCCTCTGCGCTTCATCAATTTCACAATACTCACGCCCAGTTGGTTCGGTCTTCTGGGAGCTCTCGTAGTAAATAGACCTCTTAACTTGTCGTCCAAAAAAGGTTTTACCTTTAAGCGATACCCTCGTGATCTATGAAATCTGAATATCAAAACAATATGCGAAAAACCATCTATATCGCACAATCCATCTTTGTATTTCTTGAATACCTCAATCGTACCAACAACCCTGGATCCGAATCGCCGGGTAGACTCATCCTTCTTATGCTTGAACGGAGTGTGTATTATTCCTATCGGCTCTACTTTCATGGATGGTTTTTTCTATCAACTGAAACATCTTTCTGAATTTCTCGAGATATTCTCTTTTTGCCTCGGTCAAAGGGATACCCTTAGAATACGAAACTGCAATCTCCCGGTCAAATGGAATCCGCATCAGAATTTGGATATTTTCGTCTGCACAGTACTGATCGACCTTATCATCACCAAGACCCGCACGGTTGATCACGACGCCAAACGGTATTTTCAGTTTTCTCACTACCTCAACCGCCAAAATCATGTCATGCAAGCCGAAGGGAGTGGGCTCGGTGACCAAAATACAGAAGTCGCTGCCTTTCATTGCTTCAATAACCGGGCATGATGTTCCCGGAGGAACATCAATGATGACGGTCTTTTCAGTATGAATCTTTTTCTTTACTGCTCTCACTAAAGGCGGAGCCATCACTTCGCCGATGTTCAGTATACCCTGAACAAATTCCGGTTCTTTTGACCCACCTATCTCAACAACACCAATCTCTTTCCCGACCTCAGTAATTGCCTTTTGTGGGCACAACAAGCCACAACCTCCGCAGCCGTGACAAAGATGAGGAAAAACGAGCACCCTATCCTTGAGCACGGCCAGGGCGTTGTACGCACAGATTCTTGCGCACTCGCCGCAGAAGTTGCACTTTGATTCATCTATTTTGGGAATCGGTATCGATACAACCTCGGATGTCTCGCGCCGGGTCTTCAGGAATATATGAACATTGGGTTCTTCGACATCACAATCCAGCAACTGAACATTACTAATCGAAAGGGCGAGACCAGTCGCGATTGTGGTCTTGCCAGTACCACCTTTCCCACTGGCAACCGAGATTACCATAGGGGTTATTCTCTGACCATTTGTGCACCGCACTTGGGGCACTGCATAGTATTACAGGGAACTCTTGGCCGGTGCGGAACTTTCGCGCCGCAATTCAGGCAAACGCAACTGCCAGCCGGACCTGCACCAGGCCGGTTTCCGCCGCCTTGGCGCCTTCCACGACCCTGACCCCGGCCCGTACCCGGACCTTGGCCAGTTGGACCCGTACCATCACCACGTGGCATTTCTGTTACCTCCTTACCTTATTTCCCAGGCAAACCGAATTTCGAACTCACGCTCGGGCCTTGGGTTGGTTCAATTCCACCCTTTTTGTACTTTTCAATCGCCTCTTTCACACTACCGGACAACCCTGTTACCACGTCGATCCCGGCGGTTTGTAGTGTTTGAAAGGCATTCGGACCAACGTTTCCGGTCAACACCGCATTGACTCCTTTGCCAGCAACGAGTTGGCCAGACTGAATTCCGGCGCCACCCGCAGCATCGATATTCGGATTCTCAATTGCTTCGAACTTAAGAGTATCTTTGTCTACAAACAGAAAGTACTTGCACCGGCCAAACCGCGGATCAAGTTCCGAATCTAAGTTATCACCTTGTGATGTAACACAAATTTTCATTACTGTTCTCCTCTCTTTAGTGCTCATCTTTATGTCCCTCAGGATGATCGCACTCGGTCTTATCTAATCCATATCCTTTTCCTGAACCTGGCTTGCAAAGACTCTCACCACCCTCGAGAGTACCTTTCTGAATCTTCTCCAGCACTTCGTCTATTCTCCCAGTGATACCCAATATCGTCTGTATTCCGTATTCACTAAAAAACCCTGTTGCCCTTCGTCCCATACCACCGCATACAATACACTTAACACCCTTCTGGTGCAAAAATTGCGGTATGAAGCCGGGTTGATGCCCAGGGTTCTCCAACGCTTCCTGTTTTACGATTTCGCCGTTCTCGATATCGACAATAGTGAAAGTCGGGCATCGTCCAAAATGAGCAGATACCAAATCACCATCGGTTGATATTGCTATGCGCATGATCATTCCTCCATTTGCATTCTTCCACAATCCGGGAATGGGAGCAGCACAAATGCATACCTGCTCCCATTCACTTCTTTATTTCTTCTCTTGTGCCTGAGCTTTTTCCAAAGTCCCGATGCGCTCCTGTATTTCCTTTAACTCG
>JBAUFP010000460.1:0-2134 GCA_049679205.1 bacterium
TGTTAGTGGTTCGCCGCAATTCGAAAAAATCCACCGCATCTTGTCTGAACCTGACTATGTGATCGAATTTTCTCTTAAAGAATATCAAAAATGGCTTAATGAGCAAATGTCTATGCGTTAGTTGTAATAGCCGGCCTGTCGTAGAACTTGCTATATCCATCATGAGTGAACTGGTTCCGATATTTGATCAGTCATTTTATTATTGAACGATTTGATCACAGTACTGCTATCTAATATTTTCAAAGGAGGTTACAATGAATAGAAGTATAGGTTTGCTGGCTGCAATAGGCATCATTACAGCCTTGATCATGGGCTGCGCGTCAAGCACTGGCGTGCGCATTGGCGTGTACGATTCACGGGCGATCGCAATTGCCCATGGGAATTCAAACGAGGGCAGGGAATTCATCATGAGTCTGATGAGCGAAATGAGTAAAGCCAAGGCAGACAAGAACGATTCACTGATGCAGCATATAGAGAAAAAGGCAAAAATGTACCAGGTATTAAGCCACCTACGCGCTTTCAGTGTTGGATCAGTGGCCGATATTCTTGAGAAACACAAGGCTGAGGTTGATCAGGTGGCAAAGGAAGCCGGGGTTCAGGTTGTTGTTTCTAAATTCGAATTGATCTACACGGGTAGCGGCGTAGAGATTATCGACGTCACTATTCCCCTTGCCCGGATTTTCAAGCCCAGTGATCAAGCGATGCAAACGATTTCCGGAATACAGGAGCATGAGGTGATGCTTATGCTTGACGTGCTTATGATTCCGCCGGAAGAGTAGCGTCTGCTGAGACAAAGGGACAAGGAGATGGGGAGACATTGTGCGAACTCTGTCTACGACAGTAGGTAGAAAAAAGCAATTGCGAATTTCGAAAAGCGTCTGCTTCGCAGATCGATTACGATGATAACAGACAGATTACAGCGATAAATATTAAGCAGACCGGGAGATCAGAGGATCAGTGGGTAGGGTATCAGAATAGCAGAATGCCGGAGAACAAATTGCGGAAAACCAAAGAGGCGTATCAGGTTATCTGGTGACTATCAGGTAGAATACCAGAAGAATAGCATACCAGATACCAGAAACACAAATTTCGAATTTCGAAATGCGGATTGTGTTCGCTTCGCGAATCGATTCACCGACAAAGAAGTCGGCATACTCATTTATCTAATCAGATCGCAGATTCCCCCAACACGAATTGGGACACTCAAATCTTCAACCAAATCAAAATTTTTGGAGGATTTGGTGAAAGAAAAATGGCATCAATGATAAATAACTGATTACACAGATGGGAAATAGGCTGGATTCCCCGGTCAAGCCGGAGAATGACCGTGTTCAATATTATATCACCTTGTCTGAAAGTCTCCTTGTCTCCCAGTCATTAATGTGTGTGGGCGTTATGCGTTAAGCGTCCAGCGTTTGGCGTGCTGCGTCTTCAGAATGGTTCGTTGAAGTATGAGTTGGGTTTCAGGTAGAGCCTACCGCCTTCATAGTCAAAAATGACGTTGAATCTTCTCAATGAATTGTTACCAATAATTCCATCAGCATCTTCCTGTTTTGATCTGATTTCAGCAGGAGCAAAAGCCGTCATAACATTCTTAAGATAATAGGAACCCAGCTTCAGAGTTGAAATCTTTCCCTTCTGACCGTAAATATCACCGCTTAAGCCTCTGCCCAGGTAAGCTTCTTCTAACTTGTCAGGTAGATCAAACTTCATGCTTTCTTTTATCAACAGTTCGAGTGCCTCGCTTGACGCCAGATCAATATATAGTGAGACAGGCACGTCTTCATCACCATCAATATTGACAACTGTTTCAATCCAGGGAATTTTGTTGTCCTTGAAAGTCACTGGAAGCCTTTCCCAGGAGAAATCAACATCGATTCCTGATTCATAAAGGGTTATAATCATCCGGTCGTAGTCGACTTCAACAATGTACTTACTAAAAAGCGAGTATCCGGTAACTCCATCAGAGGGAAAACCCTGCATTATATCGCTCTGAAGAATAATCATCCTTTGATTTGTGAACTCCAGCGTACCCACAAAAAATGCCATTGAATCCGCCATGACCGCGGTAGATGGAGCGTCTCCGCCCGCACCTGGTACGAGAACCTCGATCGCATTCTCCATGGTTATGCTA
>JBAUFP010000461.1:0-6250 GCA_049679205.1 bacterium
CACCCCCGATTAGTCTTACTCGATCAACAAAGATAGTCCTATCCGGATAAATGTCTGGCGCTGACGGGATATCATCACGATGGGTGCTTATGCCAACCTGCGTGTCTAAGTTACCATAAATATCATAATCAGTACCGAACTCGCTCCAAATGACAAGATATTTGTCATTGCCTAAGAAAACATCGGGATCTACTTGTTCGTTGGTTGACGTCGAAATCGGAAGTGCCGCCCCAATCAGGTTACCAGCATTGGAGATGAACTGTCCGTATATTGTATTCTGTGACCAGACTACTAAAAAGTGATCGCCATCATAACATACGCCAGGCGAAACATGATTTGCAGTACCCGAGGTTATCATTATTGTATCACCCACCAGATTGCCCACCGGCGACACAAATCGGCCGACAATATTATTGGTCGCTTCATATTCCTGCCACACAACAAAAAATTGCGAACCGCCAGCAACAATGCGTGGATTAGCTGCGGTCACTGAAGACGATATCGTTATAACTGAATCCTGAGGTAGGCCATCGCCACCGAGGAAACGACAATAGATGCCATAAGGATTTGCCAGGTTTTGCCACACAACCAGGAATCTTGCTCCATCAAATGCAATCGCCGGCGCGATCTGATAGGTTGAATTCGAACATACAACTTGACCTGTGTCGAGTACTGTCCACTGAGGTGTTACGCGCGCGGCAGTTATCACTCTATCCAGGCCATTTCGTCGGTCGCCCCACACCACCACATAGTTATCAAGGCCAAAACTTACATCTGGGAATTCCTGGATATCATTAGCATTGGAAACACAGAACGTATGGCTGGTGTCACACGACGGAGTGAGACCCACTCCGATAATGTTGCCGCTCGTTCAACAGCTATCCTGCAATACCACCAGGAGATTATTACCATCATAAGCAGCTGCCGGACGGGTCTCAGCCTTGTTTGCGTATACTTCCTTACCGTCCAGGTCTAATACCGCACCACCGGTAGTCACCCGGGCACCGTAGATCGCATAGGTATCGACGCTGCTGTATCTGAAATCAGTCCAAAAAACATAGAAAAGACTGTCCGCAAACAGAACTTCGGGCGTGGCCTGAACATTGGATTCCTGGCATATTGGAAAATCCCCTTGAGTCATCAAGAGCACGGTCAATGCTATAGATGGTACCATCATATTCGACTATCTCAATTCACGCTTACGATTTTCTCAATTGATTGCGTGCCATCGAGTTCTAATTTGCAGAAGTACACACCGGACGGCAATCTCATACCGTACCTATCGTGGACACCGTAACGGATAGCATAACTGCCCGCCGCCTGAAAATCGTCAACTAATCTGCATACCTCCATACCCGATATGTTATGCAGAGTCAGTTTAATCTTACCGCTTCTCGGCAGACTATAAGTAATCGAGGAAAACGTTGTGAAAGGATTTGGCTGAATCGTTAGCATTATCCCATTTGGTTCTCGCATAAATGACTCAATCCCAACATACGGTGACGAATTAGTAAACTCATATAGCAATCCACTGGCGCTGGTCACATACACCCTGACTGTGTCATCATCTCTGCCCCGGCCCGTAGCGATGTCGACCGTAGCACCGGAAATGGCGTCGATGATACTATCGACCCAAACATCACCGTCCCAAGAATGTTCACGGATATCACCACCCTGTGCGACCGAGTACAACCTCGTTACACCATCGCTCTTTGTCTGTCCGAAGCACAGCCCGTAACGCGACCTCAGCGGAGCCGTAGGGTGGATATCAATTCTTTGCCAGTTACCTGTTCCATAGCTGAATTCATGTATGTGTCCGAACTTGCCTGCGGCATAGACGCGGTTCATTCCATCATCCCTTCCTGGGCCAACCACGGCTTTCACGAGGGGTTGCGGTGCGACAACATTCATTTCGTCATAGCTGAATCCATTCCAGGAATACTCTCTCAAGTAATATTGATACCAATCAGGAGCATAAATCCGGTAGACTCCATCGTTTCTCCCCACTGCAATATCAAGCGGCCATATATATCTGTTTCCCGCACTGATATCAATTGCATCCCAGCTTGTGCCATTCCATGTGTATTCACGCACCGGAGTGTTCCAGCCACCGGCACAGACACGATTCAAATCATCGTTTCTGGGTTGACCGATAACCTGGCCTGCATAAAACACACCAGGCGTGCCCACCGTACTCATAACCCATATGCCGCCCTCATAAGAGAATTCATAGATGTTTCCGTCAGCGCAGGCACTGTAAATTCGATGTACCCCGTCCCCTCTGCCGTCTCCAATCCACAAACTGATAAGCCGGTTGTCCGCACTCTGGGGCGCGGCACCACAATCTACCATTGTCCAATTATTCCCCCCATATGACCACTCTACGACGTGTCCGTTATAACAGCAACAATAGAGACGCTGAACACCATCGTTACGGCCATCGCCGACCTTCACTTCGTAATACCTTGAATACGGTCCAATTGTATTTTGTGTCCAATCCGCGTAGCAGATTATAGGCAACAATATAAAGGTCAGTAACAACCCGTTAATCACCCCTCGTTTTCCCATGCTCAATACCTCCTCTTTTGCCCATCAGCTGCGCCAAAACTGATCGGCTTACTGCCCCTGCGTCCGATCAAACATGCGAGTCGTTGTACCAATGTTCGCGTAGAAAAAACCAGGCTACTTGAAAATAATACACAAAAACGAGGTGATTTCAACTCCAAAGTGAAAGCCTGCCCAGCACGGGCTATGCCACTATGGGTTATTTCATGAACTGTTTTTGCCAGTCGACCCGACCTGTAAGCTGCATAATGATGAACAACGTGCAGTGTTTTTCGACAAGAAAATCTCGACCATTGGCAATGCGATCGGAAATAAATAGGGATTCGCGACAATTTTGTCGAATATGACGAGATTGTCGTGCATATATATTGAAAAGTATCTAAAAATCGAAGTTTTTTTCAGGCATAGATATTGCTACTCTGTATTGTATGAAGGAGGCCCATATGATGAAGAAATTGACAACCATAGCAATATTCCTATTAACGATGGCTTTACTGCCTGCACAGGAAATCGAAGTAACCGGAGAAGTGGTCACGGTGGATGAGGTTGCTTACGAAGATGGCGATGTATACGTTTTGCAGGCTCAGATCCGCACCCGGAACCAGGAACGAATCATGGCCGAGATCGGACCGGCATGGTTCTTGGAAAGCGATGTTGCACCCGGGGATGAAGTGACTGTGCGCGGTAAATATCTCGAAGCAGACAAATTCAGAGTCCGTGAGATGATACGCAACAATGTAAGGCATCTAATCCGAAATGAAGGATACGAGCCTCTGTGGTTGAGAACGAGACTGCGGGCGGAAAATCATCTTTATGATCCGCGCAGCGAGAAGACTATTAAAGGCGACATCGCCGATCTTTACCTTGAAGATGATTCGGAAACAATGGAAGCCGTGGTAGAAACACAAAGCGGAGAACTTGTAAGGGTCCGCCTGGCACCAGAATGGTATCTCCGGAACCGGCTGCGCGTGGGCGACGAGATCGAAGTCCGCGGTGCGACGGTCAAAGACAAAGGCGAGATGATGATCATGGCTCGGGAAATGAGAAATTTGACGACAAACCTCGAGACAGCATTGAGAAACCGACAGGGGTTCCCTGATTGGTGTGGCCAAGGCAAAAGCGCAGAAAAACAACAGGGTAAGCCACGTGTTAATGATGAACATGTAGGCCACGGACGTGGTCACGGCAACTAACAATATTCTACTCAGGGGGGGAGTCCTTGTACTCCTCCCCCTCCTTGCTAGCTCTTACAGCCCGTATAAGTACGCCGGGCTTCACGTTGGATACACTATTACTGATAATATTAACCAACTGAACCTTAGAGATGCCGGCCAAATCATTAGTGCCAGCCCTTTTTTCTTCTATAGTGGATTTCTGCAATTCGATTACGCTGGCGATGTTTCACTGATCAATTTCGAGTCCGCCAATCTGCTCGTGGCAAACGACATCAAAATCACAAAGATTGTACTTATACCTGGGATCGGCAATAGAACAGCCATTTATGCAGATATATATAGTTTCTATATTCCTTCTTTTGAGCAATATAGAATTTTTGATATCATCGCAGGCAATTCGTTGCATGCCTATTTCGGCAACTACCCTTTTTCCTTGGATATAAAAGTACGGCACAAACACTACGTCCTGGATTCACTTAACGATTACCTGGAGCCAAGCCTGGACATGACGCTGGGCATACCTCTGCCCTATTCACTGTTTACACCGGATATTGAAATTGGTTGTCGAAAATATCTTGAAGAGTTCGTCCCCTTTTATAGTACTGGATCCGAATTATTCTTCCCATTTACTTTGGACTTTTCCGTCGCAATGGGGATGAAATACTTACGCTCGTCACAACCCCAAAACGATTACATTATACCGCTAAGATATGTCGACGATCCATTCTTTGAGGAAGAAAACATCAGCGAATTGTTTGACTTGGACGTATCCGTCACCAGAACAATCGCAAAGAAAAGAATATTCGCTGAAGCGAAACTATCTCTGTTTCACAAAGTATTCTACGAAATAGAAGATCTAGAACGAATAGACAAAGGACTGCAACTCTCTGTCAGATTCACAAAATTCATAAACGATAATCTCCGGTTGCACGTAAATGGAAATACTGAAATAAATACCTCGACGATCGAGGATTTCGACTACATGAAGAATGAAGTAGATCTGAATTTGGAATTGATTTTCTGAAGAACATAGTGTATAATCACCCCTTATGAAGACCAGCACCATTATACTGATATTTATTCTCGTCTGCGCATCGATTTTCGCATTCCTGACCGTACGTTTCACTAACTATAACCTTGAGCGCACCTTTCGAGTCAGCTCACAAAACGCATTCTACCTAATATCGTTTGTCGTCGATCATTATCTTAATCAAGCACAGCAAGCAGAGGAAGTCTATATTCAACAATTACGCAACATGATTATTGCACGACGTGACGACCGGAAACCCCTGACAATGATCACACAATACCCCGAACTAAAGGGTATTTGGGTCTTCGAAAGAAACCGCATATCGAGCGCTACCGAATATGAGGATATGGAAAAGGAGATAGTGAGTTTCTATCAACAGAACTTACGCGGCAAAGACGAACACACGCTGATCATGTTCGGAGGTAAACCATTCTTTCTAATAAATATAACAGTTGCTTCAGATGATATCCTCTTACTTGTAGAGGCGACGGTCATTTCCGGAATGAGAATCGAGCAAGTACTTGATTCACTCGTCACATCATCCAATCTTCGATACTTTGCAATTGTAAACGCAGACAATACACCAATCCTATTCAGCACGCTATATGAGAATTTCCTGCCACTCAAAGGTGCGGGCCAACACATAATCGATACGCCCGATGGAAAAATTTTTCAGATCGAAGAAGTAGCACATGATAACAGCATTGTTGCCGGATTTGACATGGAATCACTGAACAGAATTCTCAGACAGAATAATATATTTCTCGTATTAATGATTACCGTTTTCGTAATTCTGGAGGGTGCGCTTATCGCCAGCTATTGGAAATTTGAACGTTTTAGACTGAAGAAAGAAAAGGAGATCAACAGATTCAAAGAAGTTGGCGCGCTGTCAACAGGTTTTGCCCACGAGTTCAGAAATTCCTTGCACGCCCTGACACTACTGGCCAAGGAATTGGATGAAGAAAACAGTAGCATACTGCTCGATGAGACAACTCGAATGAAAGCAATAATGGATTCCCTGCGTTTACTGAGCACCAAGGACATTGAACGGATTGAGATCAAAGTCGCTGATATCTTGAACGAATCGACCGCCTTGCTTGATCATATTGTTAAAGAAAACAGCGTGGAAATCTTACAGGATATCACTAAAAGTGCCATGGTCAGAGGCAACCGCGCTTTACTTGTTACCGCGCTCTCCAATATAATAAAGAATAGTATCGAAGCCCGCGCGCGAAATATCAGAATCAGTGCCCATAGAAAGGGCCGGAGAATTCGTATAGAAATCGCCGATGATGGTGTCGGAATTGAACGGTCGATAACCGGTCAAATATTCGATCCTTTCTTTTCAAAGAAAGGCCAGAGCGGAATCGGGCTGTACCTTACCAAGAGAATCATCCAGCTACATGATGGAGAAATAGAGTTCACGCACAACGAACACACTGTTTTTAGTATTACCCTGCCAGAATGAATCATATTAGAG
>JBAUFP010000462.1:0-4284 GCA_049679205.1 bacterium
TCACAGTTGCCTACCAGCATCATTGGAACTTCGACGGAACCGGATATCCCCTGCGTGAGAAAGATGAAGAACCGACTCTTTTCTCCAAGATCGTCCGTATATGTGACTCCTATGATGCGATGACCACGGCACGTACTTACCAGCCGGTTCCTTGTCTACCCCATTTCGCCTTGCGGGTCATCTGGTCAAACCAAAACCGCCTGTTTGATCCCGTATTGACGAAAGTATTTGCCCAGCTCTTAGGCATATATCCGGTCGGAAGTAGCCTTGAATTGAACACCGGAGAAGTTGGATTGGTCATGCGCCAGAACCCAAGCAATATCGATCTACCGATACTGAAGATTATTGTCGACCGCGATCATAACAAAGTCGATGGTCGAATGATCGATCTCGCAATGGACGTTGAAACCAGGATTATTAGGCCCACTTACCCACAAATCTACGGCGTCAACCCTGCCGCTTATTTTCTATAGGGCTTGTTCAAGTATTACGCAGTGATCCGACCATGCGTCGACTGATTCTTGATAACAAAACGGCGGTTACTGATGAACTCAAGCGTATAGGTGTTGATCCAGCGGCACACTCGATATTTGCGGATAAAACCCAGAACATTACCCTGAAATTTGATGCGCTCTCTTGCGCACAAGCACATATCCTTAAACAGACTGCACTTATCTGCGGGGCCGATGCCGCAATACCAAAGATGGCTTACCGAGGCGGTCGAGGAAGGAAATTTCCACTTATCTTATTCGCCAACCGTCGGGAAATAGAGAAAATCGCGTGGCGTTTGCGTGAACAACCCTGGATGGACAGCATCTCCTCTAAATTAAAGAATGTATTGTCAAACAGTAAGAAATCTGCTTTGAAGATTGGTAGGAAGAAATTCGATTCTAGTCGGACTTATCTTATGGGCATCATAAATGTTACTCCAGATTCCTTCTACGGTGGTAGTCGTTATACTGATAACTCAATTATCGAAAGGGTTGCGAGTGACATGACGGCTGAGGGGGCAGATTTTATTGACGTCGGTGCCGAATCCACACGTCCGGGCAGCGACCCCGTGAGTGAAAAAGAAGAGATGCGTAGGTTGAAGCATGCACTGCCTTTGGTAGCCAGACATACCGATGTGCCGATATCAGTCGATACCTATAAATCAAAAATCGCGGCCATGGCGCTCGATTATGGAGCCAGCATAATTAATGACATTTCCGGCCTAACCTTCGATCCGAGGGTCGCTCAGGTTGCCGCTCGACATCAGGCGAGCATAATCATCATGCACATGAAGGGCAAACCTAAAACCATGCAGAGAAACCCTCAATACAAAGATTTGATGCATGAGATCTACTGCTTTCTCGAAAAGCAAGTGGCATGCGCGGTGAGTGCCGGTGTTGACCGGGAGCGCATAATCATTGACCCCGGCTTAGGTTTTGGAAAACGATTAGAGGACAACTATACAATCATGAGAAGGTTGGCTGAATTCAAAGGCTTGGATCGGCCAATCATGGTTGGCCATTCCAGGAAATCATTCATCGGTAAACCATTCAAGCTAGCGTCTGAATATAGATTAGAGGGCAGTTTGGGTGTGCAAGCACTCCTCATAAGGAACGGCGCTTCCATACTCCGGGTGCACGATGTACTTGAGGCAAAAAGGGTAGCTGAACTAATAGACCTTATGCAACGATGAGACTCTTCGGTTTTCTCCCAATCTCAGCCATAGACATCATTGATATTATCGTTGTGGCATTTCTGTTATATGCTTTCTTCAGATTTATCAAGGGAACAAAGGCAACGTCGATATTGGTGGGGTTGGTGCTCTTCTTCTTCATTTCTTTCGTTTCGCGTTGGTTAGATCTGAAAGCTCTTTCATGGATCATGAACTCAATCCTCGCGCTTTGGGTTGTTGCGTTCGTTATCGTTTTTCAACCTGAAATCAGAAACGCACTTGCCCGCATCGGCCGCCAGCGACCAGTCAAGTTTTTTCTCAAGCTAGAAGAAGTGGGTGTGATCGATGAAATCATCGACGCTGTGAGGAAGATGTCAGAAGACCACATTGGGGCCTTGATTGTGGTACAAAAGAACATAGGTCTCAAAGATATCATAGATACTGGTGTCCTTATTGACGCCCAGGTGAATTCATCGCTGCTGCGCACAGTATTTTTCCCTGAAACACCCCTACACGATGGCGCCTGTGTCATTGAAGGCGCTAAGATAGTCGCCGCCGGCTGTGTTCTGCCGCTGAGTGAGAATCCCAATCTCGGCATCACCTATGGTCTCCGCCACCGTGCGGCTTTAGGCATGGTTGAGCAGAGCGATGCTTTGTGTATTGTAGTATCCGAGGAAACAGGTAATATCGCCTTTGCCTACCGAGGTAGACTCGTGACGAAGGTTGATAGTGAGACACTTAAAAAATCAATGGAAACAATCTTACAGGAGTGAGTATTCGCCTAGATACCGTTTTCCTTTGATGATAGAATATCGCAAGACTGTTCTTTGAACCAGGCCTAAGGCATGCACAAAAGGTGTTTTAGTTAGAGTCGATTATGGAGGTTAAATGCAGACAAAACACATGATAATCATTGCGGTCATCATTGTGGTCGCGATTGGGATCATATTCGGTGTCAGCATACGAGGGCAGGGGTATGGCGGTAATGTTGGCGTCGTTGAAATAAACAACATAATTTTTTCTTCAAAGGATATCATCAGGGATATAAAACTCTTCGGGGATGACCCTTCGGTTAAGGCGATAATACTCAGAATCAACTCGCCGGGCGGCATAGTAGCAGCATCACAAGAGATTTATGATGTAGTGAAACGCCAGCAAGAGAAGAAGCCAATCATCACGTCAATGGAATCTGTTGCGGCATCGGGTGCCTACTATATAGCCCTACCCAGTGACATCATTGTTGCCAATCCTGGAACAATAACCGGCTCCATCGGTGTAATAATGGAATGGCCAGTCCTCCAAAAACTACTCCAGAAACTGGGCATCGAGTTTGAAGTGGTAAAATCAAAAGAACACAAAGATATCGGGTCGAGTCACCGCCGGTTAAACGAACGAGAAAGAGAACTGATGCAAGAACTGGTTACCGATGTTTATGATCAGTTTGTGGAAGTCACGTCTGACCATCGCGACATGCCTTTAGACACCGTTTCAAAATACGCTGATGGCCGGGTATTCACAGGCCGTCAAGCAAAAGAGTTGGGTTTCATTGACACCCTCGGTTCATTCGAAGTGGCCGTCGAGATCGCAGGCGATTTGACTGGCATTGAAGACCCGCACCTCGTTTATGCACCAAAGCGACTGAGTTTGATTGACATCTTCACCGCTCCAATGGAAAATATCCTTCTGCCGAAGCTATATTTCAAATGGCCGTGAGAAAACGGCATGAATAAATTTTACGTATTGCCGTTAGTGCTGATAACCCTGATTGCCCATTCTTGCCGCAAACAGGATGAGACTGATAAGCTCGCAGAATATCTAAAAGAAGAAAGAAGACTACGCGATAAAATTCCAGACGGGACAGTACTGGAAGAGTCTCTTGTGAAGGCACAGAAGAAATACTCGATCGACATGCAGGAAGAATTCTCTCGATTGTACAGGAGTCCGAAAGAATGGCCTGTGCTCTTGAGGAAACTGAAGAGTGGATAGGATTTTTGGCATTGTCGAGGGGTTTTATCGTCGACCTTACACATTCGACCAAAGACTTGACCTGATAGATTTTCTATCCGCACTCGGGCTTAATACCTACATTTACGGGCCAAAGGCCGACCCCTATCACCGTAAGCACTGGCGTAAACCCTACCCAAGAAAAAAACTCGCTGAATTTGAGGAGCTGAACGAAATAAGCAAGAAAAGAAACATAAAATTCGTATATGCCTTGAGCCCGGTGTACCGCCCCGGACTGTCCGATGTCATCGAGAAGATCACCACCTTGAGCGCGATAGGCATAAGGAATTTCAGTATTTTCTTTGATGATATCAGGGTACGTTTGAACAAGGCTACCGCGGAAAGACAATTGCGTATCGCTAACGGTCTGTATGAACACCTGAGCCATGAGTTTGGCAAACCCTTCCTGTCCTTTTGTCCGACCCAATACCGCGGTTTCAAGCAGACTACTTACATTGAGCATATTGCCGCGAATTTGCACCCTCAGATCGATATCTTCTGGACCGGCAGAAGGGTAGTATCACCAGAGATCACAGAACAGGACGTGGACCGAGTCACCTTTTTATTGCGCCGGCCAGTCTTGATCTGGGACAACATCTTTGCCAACGATTACATCC
>JBAUFP010000463.1:0-1978 GCA_049679205.1 bacterium
GTCACCCGGCAAACATCCCCTCTGCTATAATTCCCTTACCATGGCCTTGACAGTCGAGGAAGTGCGTCACATCGCCCGGCTGGCGCGTCTGCAGCTGACAACCGAAGAAGAACGCCTGTACACCGAACAACTTTCGGATATCCTGGATTATGCCAGCCGGCTAGGCGAAGTCGACACCTCCGACATCCCGCCCACGGCAAGTGTGCTCCCGCTGCGTGCTCCGTTGCGGCCGGACGTTGTACGTCCTTGCACGCCACGGGACCGGATCCTGCGCAACGCACCATCCGACCAAGAGGGTATGTTCCGCGTACCTCCTATCCTAGATACCTAAATAACTAGATATGACCGACCTGACTGCTCTCTCATTGATCGAAGCCGCTACGGCGTTGCGTGCTGGTGACTTATCCTCGACTGAACTGACTAAGGCATGCCTCGACCGAATCCATGCCCTCGACTCTCGGATCCATGCCTTCCTGGCGCTGACTCCCGACCTAGCATTGAAGCAGTCGAAAGCCGCCGATCGGCGATTAGCACAATGGCGTCGGGAGGGAGGCGACCCACTACCGCTCACCGTGGGTATCCCCATAGCTGTCAAGGACGTACTCTGTTTGGAAGACATACCAACCACCTGCGGCTCGAGGATTTTAGAGGGTTTCCTCCCGCCCTACACCGCCACCAGCGTTGAGCGCCTAATTCACGCCGGCGCAGTGGTGCTGGGCAAGACCAACACCGACGAGTTCGCCATGGGCTCATCCACGGAGAATTCAGCTTATGGTCCGACTCACAATCCCTGGGATCTGTCGCGCGTGCCCGGTGGCTCCTCGGGAGGCTCAGCGGCCGCGGTTGCTTCCCATATGTGCTACGCCGCCCTGGGCACCGACACCGGCGGATCAGTACGCCAGCCTGCCTCATTCTGCAACGCCACGGGCATTAAAACCTCCTACGGCCGAGTCTCACGCTATGGTCTGATCGCCTACGGTTCGTCGCTGGACACCGTCGGCGCACTGGCCCGTTCATCCGCTGACCTCCTCCCTATTTTCACTGCCATCGCCGGACACGACCCGCTCGACTCAACCGCCATGACTGACCCCGTACCCAAAATAATCCTCGACGATACCGACCTCCGAGGTCTCCGGATCGGAGTACCACGGGAGTACTTCATCGAGGGAATGCTGCCCGGGGTCGAGGCAGCCGTAAAGGAGGCGGTGCGCGTCTTTGAGTCGCTCGGCGCTAAGACCCAAGACATCAGCCTGCCGCACACCGACTTGGCGCTGCCGGTCTATTACATCATCGCTCCCGCCGAGGCTTCAGCCAACTTGGCCCGGTACGACGCCGTGAGGTACGGCCCGCGCCTCGAAGCCATGAAATTAAGCGAGCAGTACTTCACCACCCGTGGTACCCTATTCGGTCAAGAGGTTAAGCGACGCATCATGCTTGGAACGTACGCCCTTTCCTCCGGATACTACGACGCTTACTACGGCCAAGCACAAAAGGTGCGCACCCTAATCAAGGGTGATTTCCAGGCTGCGTTCGAGGAAGTGGACTTGATCGCCTGCCCAGTAGCACCAACCACCGCCTTCCGCATCGGAGAGCACAGCGACGACCCACTCTCGATGTATCTCGAAGATGTGTTCACCCTCCCCGCCAACTTGGCCGGCGTTCCCGGTATGGCCTTCCCAGTCGGTTTCGATTCCAATACGCTGCCGATCGGAATGCAACTCAATGCACCCCATCTAGGGGAGGAGGCACTTTTTCGGGCTGCCCACGCCTATCAGGGGATCACATCCTGGCATAAGGAGCGTCCTTTGCTATGAAAATCGTACTGCCGATGGCCGGTTATGGCGCTCGCCTGCGACCTCACACCTGGTCCAAACCTAAGCCTTTGATCTTCATGGCCGGTAAACCAATGATTAGCCATGTGTTGGACATGTTTACCACGCTACCTAACATTGAACAGGTGGTTTTTATAGTCGGCCAC
>JBAUFP010000464.1:0-3023 GCA_049679205.1 bacterium
TTGTTTACCTGCGCAGTAGGTTTACAGAAAATGGCAGGGAAGATTTGCAGACCAAATCCCCTTTAGTTGTCCAATTCATTGGACAAAACAATGCGTCTGATAAATCAGACAACTGCAACACAACTAACCCTGTAGTTGCCCAATTCATTGGGCTTTCTGATATGGGGTGTGAAGCATCCAATGATATAATCATACAATTTCATAATGACTACGTCATACCAAGAACCAAGCATTCAGTATCCAAAAAAAGAGAAAGCCCCCTTGCGGGGGCTTTCTTCTATGCACTTAGTGCATATTATGCAAGTTCGACATTCGTAGCTTTGTCACCTTTTGGGGACTGGCCGAGCTCAAACTTAACTCTATCGCCTTCATTAAGGGACCGATAACCGCCGCCCGCTATGTCTCCATAGTGGACAAAAACGTCACCGGTACCGTCTTCTTTCTCAATGAAACCATAGCCTTTTCTGCCATCGAACCATTTGACTTTTCCGTAAGTCATGTTTCTCCTTTCAAGTCTTCATTTATTGAGGGGATCAAGAATATGAGTATTCTACAGAACCATCAACAAACTGAACGACTTTCTTATACTATTATTATATGCAAATTACCGCCCGTGTCAATAGACATGTGCTAAGCACATGCCTTACGCTTCATGCGATGCGTCATAGCGACCACATACAGGGTTTGGCATATTTGGCAAGAGTCAACAAAGTATATCCCTTACCCTTGTCCTTACAGGACCTTCGGCAGGATCTGCGACAGGTTGGCTTTGTTAAGAAAGCTCCGCCTTCTTCGATCTACTACATACTCCATACTATGTACCGCCGAGGTCGGAGCTCGAAGGTCTGAAGACTGCCTCATTCCACTTAGCCTACCCAGATTTCTTCCGTCCTGCCGCCAATATCATACAACCACTACCGAAAGTTAACCCCTCATCCCGAGCGCGTTCTGAACTCGCCCTCAAACGCCGCAGCTCATCTGCCGTAATAACACCTGCTGCTAATGCTTCTTTCTCTGTCTTGTCCACCATAGCCAGATAGCGGCCAACTTCATAGTCAGTTGAAATTGTTGTGATACCTTCGACTTTAATCTCACCGAGCTTTGCCAGTCTGAACAGCCGATACAATTGCCTGCCCGCATAACCATTATTCAACATATGTTCGGCACGAAAACGCGCAAGGCGACGTTCAATATCGACTTCTGGGGTGTCCATTGAAATCGCACCCCAATCTGTATCCAGCACAACGACCCAGCCGCCATTCTTGGTCACCCTTATCATCTCATCCAAAGCCTGCTCTGGTTTCAGGAGATGTTGAAATAAGCGTTCGCTTCGGCATGAATCAAATTCGTTTTCTCCAAAAGGAAGCGCGTAAACATCCGCCTGCTTGTGGGTAACCCTGTTCGCGACCCCAGATTCGTTTGCATACCGATCTGCTTCTGCAATCATTGCTTCATCGTGATCAATACCGACTGCACTGCCTTTTTCACCAACCAAGTTGGCTAACCTTGCAGTATCGAAGCCAGGTCCGCATCCAACGTCAAGCACTCTATGCCCTGGTTTAATAGCCATAAGCTCATAGCTGCGCTTCTTGACACCCTTAAGCAATTTGGCGGCCACGCGAAGATAGTTAGTATCAACAGAGCTTTTCTTGTCAGACATTACAGCTCCTTTCCTTCAAGGAAGAAATACCAAGCTTTCATTGAACTTTCTCACCGAACCATACGTTAATTCCTTTACTTTCACGTCTACCCAGCTCATTATGCAATTCTACAAGCGAAAATCAATACGGATCTTTGTCCCGGCATGCCTAACGCTGGCCGCCCTACGCGACGCAAGACGCCCAAACCTACTCCGTTATTGCGAAGGGGTCTAGCCCCTAATCCTTCCTTGTCGATCAGCGTTTCCTCAACATTTTGACGGTCATGACTGTCAAAGATACAAGACTTACCGATAACCATATTATTAAGAGCATTAGGGTTAATAAAAGAAAAGTAAAATCCAAATCAAACTGAAATTGCATGTATTGGAATTTCCAGGTAAGATTTTCCTTAACCATCACTGCGGATAGCCGTAAAGGTAAGATCAAAAACCGTGACATGTCGAATTTTACATAACCAATGGTTGAGATCCATGCCACATTCCCCGATGCTGAGATATGAGCATTATTCATTAGAAATGTACAATCTCCCCATGACCTCCAATCGCTAAGAACCAATCTTTTGACTTTTCCTTGACCGATCAGTATTTCATTAGGCATTGTGCCAAGAACTAGAATGTTTTCTTGTGAAAACAGCTGTTCCATGAAAGATCCTAATTGAGTCGTGTCCCGACGCGTATACCCTTCTTGAAACACATGTAATTGCGCCACAATCTCTGATCTAACACTATCAGAGGCGTTGCCATGAGAAAAAACATAATCATCTTTTGCCTCATAGTACTCCTTGTGTGAATGACGAAGTGTTATGATAACCGAATATAATAAGATACAAATGAACACAACCTTCATAATCTGTTTGGCAATTTTCATCTTTCCCTCCTTCCTTTCCGAGTTTGCTGTCAATACTACCCAATAATATTCAAATGTCAAATGTAGTATGCTTATGCAAACACCGTAGTCTAATTATGGGACGAATTATAGTCGCCAGCCTGTTGCGCCTGTGCTAAGTATAATTGAAGGGGATTTGAACGAAATATTCTACAGCGAAACAAACGAACAAAACGATCCCAACGCTCATAACGCTTTCATGCAGTGACGTAATGACACAATGACTTTATGACTACATGAATTTAGTTTCTAGTTTCCAGCCTGTCCTGCCTGTACTGAGTGTAATCGAAGTGAGAGATCGAAGGGGTCTGCCCCCCTATCACTCACTAGTTGAGGCATTAGAGAAAATGGGAAAAAGGGAATTGACAGGAGTGATGTTGCGTAGTAAAATGATATATGGGTTTGGGCTCTACTCTGTACTCTACTGGATTTCAACAGTATATGGAACAATGCGCAAGAATCAGACGAACATGTTAG
>JBAUFP010000465.1:0-4430 GCA_049679205.1 bacterium
ATCCTTTACTGCCTCCTGAATGGCCTGCACACCAAGGTTTGAACAGTGCATCTTGACCGGTGGAAGACCGTCCAGACCATCCGCAACATCATCACGCGACATATCGATGACTTGGGATAGAGTCTTGCCTTTCGCCATTTCACTGGCCATTGATGCGACCGCAATCGCGGCACCGCAGCCAAAGGTTTTAAAGCGTATGTCGACGATGCGTGCCTCTTTCAAATCATCAACCCGGGGTTGTATCTTCACATAGAAGGTCATCAGGTCTCCGCATACTGGATTACCACACGTTCCCGTGCCGTCGGCATCTGTAATCTCACCCACGTTGCGCGGGTTCATAAAATGGTCCATGACTTTTTGTGAATATTGCATGTTCACTCCTTGTATCTAATGTTTGTACAGAGGAGACATCGCCCTCAGTTTCTCTACGATTCCCGGGAATACCCGGATTACTGTGTCAACTTCCGACTCGGTATTGAATCTACCTAATGAAAAGCGCAAGGAGCCATGTGCCATATCATGGGATACGCCCATGGCGAGGAGTACGTGTGAGGCTTCGAGGCTGCCTGAGGTGCAAGCAGAACCACTTGATGCACAAATTTCTTCCATGTCAAGCTGTAGCAACATAGACTCGCCTTCAATGTAGCGCACGCTGAAATTCAGGGTGTTGGCCAGGCGTTTGTCCGGGTGGCCATTGAGCTTGAGTTCAGAGATCGTAGTGTTCAGGCCGGTCCACAACTTGTCGCGTAGTTTCTTGATTCGTTTTTCATCAACGCTCATTTCGCGCTGGGCGATTTCGCATGCCTTACCCAAACCAACAATACCCGGGACGTTTTCAGTTCCGGCGCGTTTACTACCTTCATGGTGCCCGCCATGGCTTAGGGGATCAAAGCGTATTCCTTTCCGGACAACGAGCGCACCCACACCCTTAGGGCCAGAAAACTTGTGTCCTGAGAGAGAAAGCATATCGATTTCCGTGGTGCCCATATCAACCGGGATCTTTCCTACTGTTTGCACCGCATCGGTGTGGAAGATTGCACCGCGGCGGTGAGCGATCTTGCTGATTTCCCTGATTGGTTCGATCGTGCCCACTTCACTATTAGCGTGCATTATCGAAACAAGGAGCGTGTTTTCATCAACCTGGGCGGTCAGGAAGTCAAGGTCGACGATGCCGTACTGATCAACCGGTACCTTGATAACGTTGAAACCAAATTTCTGCATATACTCACAGGTGGTGAGCACCGCATGGTGTTCGATGGCCGAGGTAATGATTTTCGTGCGTTTATCCTGAGCAAAAGCCGTACCCTTGATTGCGATGTTGTCAGCTTCAGTACCGCCCGAAGTGAAATATATCTCGTCGATTCGACTACTCAACAGGTCGGCCAAATTTTTGCGTGCATGGTCCACGGCATCCCGAGCTTTATGGCCGGCACTGTGAATCGAAGAAGGATTGGCCGAAATATCGTAGAAGTAGGGCGCCATCGCTTCGACCACCCTGGGATCGGTTGGCGATGTCGCGTTGTTGTCAAGATATATCATGGGATTTTACCGTCCTTCCTTAAGATTCCAATTCTTGATGTTTCTGTAATGCATTATAAAATGCATGCCAGAACGGATCAACGTGCGGATGCTCTAACGGTTTTTCGACCTTATCTTCGCGTACCAGTATTCCATGCTTTGCCGCGATAAGTTCGCCGACTACTGACGCTTTGATATCATGTTCTTCCAGAACATGGATCAGGTGGTCTGCTTTGTGTGGGCGGCACGCTACAATAAGGGTCCCTTCGCTGATCGATTTGTAAGGGTCAATATCGAAGAGGTCGCAGATTTCTTGAACATAGTCTTCAATAACGATTCTTGACTTATCGATTCGTGCGCCTAGCCCAGCCGCCTGCGCTATTTCATATAAGCCACCCCATATGCCGCACTCGGTTGCATCATGCATGGCGGAGATTCCATCATCACGTACCCCGATCCTGACCGCAGTCATCGCGTCCTCAACAACTGACATTTTATAGAAGAGATTCTGTGCTTCTTGTGCAAATTCATGCCCATAATTCTTGGCAATGTGTTTCGGGAACATGGTGGCAAAAATGCCTGCTGCCTCAATTGCCGGTCCTTTGGTGATGATTATCTTATCCCCTTCACGGGCAAATCTCGGCGTTACGTATTTGTCAATATCGCCGACCGCTATGACGGTGGCACCGCCTACCATCGGGTAGTGACAGTTATCATATCGAGCCGTATGACCGCAGACGATTGCCATGCCCATTTTTTTGCTTTCTTCATCAATAGTGTTCCATATCGTTGTTAATTCTTCTACAGTCATGGACAAAGGTAGATTCAAGTCAATGGAGAGATAGCAGGGCGGAAGGCCCGAGGTAACAACGTCAGATGCGAGAATATGGGTGGCAAACCAGGCAGCACGTTTAAAACCATATTCAGGCACGATAAATACCGGATCGCTGGTCATCGCTACTGCTTTCTTACCGATTTGGATGATGCCAACATCCACACCATGTTGCGGTCCAACAAGTATTTCCGGACGCGCGGCACCCAGGTGAGGATAGATCAATTGATTGAAGACCTCACCCGATATCTTTCCGATCTCAGGTAGTTTAACCATGATTACCCTTTCATGACCGATACATGAGTGGTCATTTATGTTTCGCTTTCATGATGTCGCGTAGAGTTGAGGAATAGAGAAATTGGTCGATAGTTTTCTTCATTCTTTCCCAGTACGGGCGAATCGCACAGTCTTTTTTTCGCGAACAGCAGTTATCATCTTCCGTAGTCAAACAGCGTACGGGGGCACTGGATTCACCGACGGCCGTCATTATTTCTCCTATTTGTATTTCGTCGACCGACCGCTTCAGGGAATAACCACCCCCTGGCCCTTTCTTGCTTTTTATCAACCCGGCGCGGTTGAGTTTCAAGAAGATTCGCTCGAGGTACTTCGCTTTTATTCCTTGACGGTGAGCGATCTCACGTAGCGTGACCACTCTGCCTTGGGGTTGATTTGCCAGATCGAGCATGGCCTGAACCGCGTAGGTGGTCATGGTGGTCAACCGCATGGTATATTCTACTAAAAAAGTAGGATATTGTCAAGTCGTATGTTGGGCGAGCTCTGAAAAAAAATCATCGCTCGCAAGATTACAGTGATAACAGAAAGATGCCGGCGATATGTCAGTGGTCTTCGTCTTGCGTAGCGAAATCGGCAAGCGTGTAGACATTTGGCAGGCTATAGTAAATGCTGGTTTGATATCCGTTTTGAATTGACTTTTCGGTGGGTGTGTCTATACTCTCTAAGTAACTTTATGACTGATACTTCGTCTTTGTTATTGAAAAGGGACATTCGTCGTGATGAACTCGCCGAGCTCATCCGACAGGCAAAACACGATGACGAAGGTGCGACTGCAAAGTTGTGTACATATGTGTATGCGCACATATATGCTTTTCTGTATTACCGTGTTTCGCAGCCTGAAGATGCTGAAGACTTGACGAGCGAGGTGGTACTGAAAATCATCAAGGCGCTGAAGCAGCAACGGGGTAATTTTCATGCCTGGATGTATAGAATCGCGCGGAATCGATTAATAGATTTCTATCGGCAACGCGCAGTGCGTTCGGAAGTGAGCCTGAGCGATGTCCCGCAGAAGGAGCTGAGCAAGTCAGATGATTTTAGCAAGCAGATCATGACTAAGGAGAAATTAAGAAAAGGATTGGAACAACTGACCAATGATCAGAAGCAGGTGATAATTCTTAAGTTTATCGAAGGTTATGCGAATCGAGAGGTCGCTGAGATTGTGGGCAAATCAGTGGGCGCGGTTAAGGTGCTTCAATTCAGGGCATTAAGGGCCTTACGTGAATTTTATGCGAGGCGAGGTTATGAAGCGGAAGATTGAGGAGATACTGGACCAGTTAGTAGCTGAGGTGAATAAAGGCAGGGCCATTGATGATTGTCTGCGTGAATATAGTGAATATGCAGATGAACTGAGGCCATTGCTGTATTTGGCTCAGCAGATAACCGATTTGCCCAAGCCCGAACCTGCTGCCGACAGCGTTACCGTGACGATCAGAAAAGCCCACGTGATTTCGGGCGAAAAGAAAAGAAGAAACCGCTTCTCTCTTCGGAACTTGTTCGTTTTTAGGCCGATGATTGTCAGGGTTATGGCAATGATTCTACTCATAACCCTGGCCAGTTTTACCACAGTCACCCTCAGCGCAAGCAGCGTGCCCGGCGATTTACTTTATCCAGTAAAGATATTAGCCGAGCGCGTGCAGTATTTCTTGGCCTTCGATACGGAAGGCAAAGCAAGGTTGCATGTTATGTTAGCCGACCGAAGAACGAATGAATTTGCCTGTCTGTTCGAACCGGGATTACCGGTCAATAGAGAATTGTTGACTAATATGTTACAGGCGACAGAACTTGC
>JBAUFP010000466.1:0-5212 GCA_049679205.1 bacterium
GTCCTTTACAGCGGTCACCTTGACCTCAAACTCGGCTGGACGATACGCTTCAACCCTGAATGTTTCATGAAAAGTATACGGTTTCCCGACCAGCCTTGCACTAATTGAATAGACACCGGTCGGCGCATCCGAATCGAGTGGAATCTCAAGGTGAAAAGAAGCATACTGGCTAAGCCGTATTGTGTCATGCACGATTTCTTCGCCGCGTGCGTTACGTACTACGAATAGTGTGTGGCCGGCATCAGATAAGACCCACTGTCCGCGGTGCTTTTTTCTGATAATTCCCTTAACATGAACGGTTTCGCCTGAGCGGTACAACCCTTTTTCAGTAAAAATATACGCAGCATACTCTTCAGGCCGTACATACCAATCATATGAGATATTGAAACGCCAAGGATCAATACCAAAATTCCATCCGTTTGAGTAAACGGCTGCGTCGTTTGCTCCCGAAAGAGTCAGCCAGATATCTGGCTCTTCGTAGAATCCATAATCGTATGCTTCGTATTCATCTTCATATTCGTAATTTGCACTTCCGTGGGACAATCCTAATTCCGCCCAACCTGGAGAATCACAGAACCCGTTAGCGTCAGTGGCGCCTTCCCATAAGACACGATTATCCTTGTTGCGTATTTGAACCCGGATGTTACTCAAGGGTTTTGTATCGTATAAAGAGGTCGTCCAAATCAAATTATTCTCTGGAGAATACTTCCAGGT
The DNA here is from genome assembly GCA_049679205.1 of bacterium. Lineage (GTDB taxonomy): Bacteria > Hydrothermota > Tepidihabitantia > SM23-42 > SM23-42 > SM23-42. The sequence continues at coordinate 715 of JBAUFP010000466.1, forward strand.
TACTCCAATATCACTAACTTCCAGGAAAGCTTTCTGGTAGCGGTAGTCGGAATTATAGCGGGTTTGACCAAGATGGTCCAGTTGAAGGAAAAGCAAACCAGTGCGTGTATCACCTATTACTTCTTTGAGTTCAACCGGTATACGCATCTGTTGATTGCGAAATCTTTGCAGTGCATTCGTATGCACGTAGCGATTAACGCCGAAAAAATTCGAATACCGCGGTATATATTTCTTGTTGGAATAAAAAATGTCGCGGCTCGTGAGCAAGGGCACAGCCTCATCCACACCTATTCTGCCTGCCTGTAGGTATACACTGTCCACATTCACAACCGTGAGTGGAAACCTCAGGTCACCATACGCCTCGATGATATTGATCCCGGTTGGTATCTCAACGTGAGGCGTGTAGTCGCCCTTTTCAAATGCAAACCGGTAGTCCCTATCGATGCGGTTTCCATAGATATCCTTCAGCTCTCTGCTCACACGTATGTCGTATTTCCTGTTCGGCCTGAATGGTAGATACAGATATAACTCATTGGTTTGCCAATCGTCTTCTTTGTATTCTGCGGGTATTTCTATTTCCGGTTCGATCCTTATATTGCTTACCAGTTCGCTCATGTTGACTCGGTTGGAGAAGCATAACTGTAATGCTCCTTCACCCGGTGCGGTACGGCTGTAACCTATTAGTGAAAATCGATTGTAGGTATTGAATCTAATAATCTCCTCTTCATCGAGCCCTAGATTCCCGGTTTTTGCCAGAAGCCCCGGGTACAGGACAATCTCGATTTGAGATTCGACGGGCAGTCTACCTTTGGGTACGAGCACGACGGTTGCGTTATTTTGCCAGTCCCGGAGCGGGTAGTCTTTCTTCTCCTCATCGCGCAGTTGGCGAGCACTGAATTTGATTTCTCCCCGGAAGCGAGGTACCTCTGCTTTCACGTCTCCGCACCAGACTTTTGAAGGCATACCTTTCGTGTAGTAGATTTTAATTTTATTACCGATCTTATCGGGCATCATTTCCATATTGAATTGCAGATAAATACGCGCGTCTAGTTCATTGAACTGAGAACCTTGATACGGCAGCGATGATAATAGCCTTGGGCGCATACTCTCAAAGGTCCATGTTGTGTCCCTTCTCAGAGTCATTCCGGTGAGAGACTTTATCTTCTCCTTGATTATCTTAACCTCGTACTTGGTGGCCGACCGGATTGTATCATCGGGTATGAAAGCCAGGGTACGTGTACCTAACCACCTGTATTTGCCCCGGATCGGCGGTTCGACGACCAGCGGGCCATCACTTGCATCGCGTTGTATCCGCTGCAGGGGGATCATTGGTTGATTAAAACCAATGAGTATCTTGAACGTTTCTCCAACACCTTCGGTCTTGCCGATCGGTGAAAGGTGTGTTATCTCCAGAGGGATAGTATCATGAATTTCCAGCATACGCGCGGTAACGATATCTATTTTCTCATCTTTCTTGCCGCAGAATGTTGCGAGCAATATCAAACACGCAATGACTAATACAGAGACCGGTCTTTTCACTGACACCTCCTTAACTGACAGCAGACTTTACTGTTCTTAGAAGAATATTCATTGGTTAATAATGCATGGTTAATGAGTGTAGTTCCCAGCACATCTTCGAAACATATTTTCCTAATAACAAGGCATAGCCGGGCCATATTCACATAAGTTTAACTATCTCATCTATATCATCAGGCTGTGTAGTATTGCGAGCCACTTTGTTCCTGCGTTGTAAACCACATTTTGTACACTGATGGACGATTTGATATCCTTTCTTCCGATTATATTCAATTCCTACCGGACGCATCAATCCTTTGCACATACATCCTCTATCGCCAGGAAGATAATCCAAGTGTTTTGAATACAGGCAGAAGGGACAATGGTTCCGGTAGCTTCCGCTAGTAATCGGCAGCACGGATCTGCCGCATTGATTACATGTGAATCCCTGATTTTCATCTTTTCTGCCCATGCCTGACCTCCTTGTTCCTTTGTAGGCGACAAGGGGTCAGGGTTCCGTTTTCTCTCCCTGTTTATGGCTCCAGGCTTGATAGCGCTAGTGACCGATTCACCGCTCGCATATACTAGGCGATTACTTCCCGTTCCTGCTTCATCAGACAATTGTCTGAATCCGAACCATGGCGGCTTTTATATGGCTGTCGCCACCACTGTAAGGCGGTTGTGCCACCTTCCACGGGTAGGTGTAAGCACTATCTCACTGGCAGCGGCGCCGTCCCCTGCTAACAAGCATGACCAGTTTTGTAGCAGACCGTTTCAGGCATGTTTATCCTCCTTCGCTGCACGGCTATGCCTAATAGTGACTTTCATACTTTCAAAGATCAATGACCCATAATATTGAATGGTAATGAATCAAAACCGCCTGTCAAGAGAGAAACAAAGAATAGACGTTACTTGTTTTCGAATTCTCTTTTCAAGAGGCCGAGTGTAACTATGTTGCAGTACCCACCATCAACATACACGGCTTCACGCATGAGGCCTTCTTGCTTGAACCCCAGCTTTCCGAAGAAACGAATTGCCCGTTCGTTTGTTTCATAGGTTTCGAGCGTGACGCGGTGTATATTCTGCTCGGAAAAAAGCCATGTGAGTGCTTGACATAAGGCATCGTGGGCGAGGTTTTTTCCCAGGCGTTTGTGTTGCCGATGACAAAACGGAGCCACATGTTTTTGGATACGGGATCGATGAGGTTCAGACGAATGAAACCGATCGGCTTGTCCGTAGATTTTTCCATGATAATAAAATAGATTTCTTCTCTTGAATCCTTGGCTACTCTTATATCATTCTCTTCTTTCGTAAAGGTGACCGGAAGTTCACCGATTCGCGCGCGCGTTCTGATTTTCGGATCATTGTGCCATTTCTGAATCAACTCCGTATCGGACAGTTCAACCGGACGGAGGTAGGTTGTTTTTCCAACAAGAAAAGCATTCTTCATGTCAATTTTCCTCCGGGAAATTCAAAAGGGCAATGGTAAGGCATTGATATTGAAAATAGGTATGACAAGAAAATAGACGATGAGCGTGATGATTATTGCTCCAATGATGTTAAGGAAAAACCCGACGCGTACCATATCAGGGATTCTCAAATAACCACTACCAAAAATTATCGCATTGGGTGGTGTTGCCACCGGTAACATGAAAGCACATGATGCAGACATCGCCGCGGGAATCATGAGGAGGAACGGATGAACACAAGTAGCAGCGGCCAGCGCACCAAGAACCGGCATCATCATGGTTGTCGTTGCCGTATTCGAGGTCACCTCGGTGAGAAAAGTCAGGAGCAGACATATAGATAGTATCATGATAATAGTGGGCACACCGCTTAGAAATGAGAGCCTCCCCCCTATCCATTGCGCAAGCCCTGATGTCTGAAAGCCTGCGGCCAGCGCAAAACCGCCACCGAAAAGTAGTATGATGCCCCAGGGAATACGCAGTGCCCACTCCCAGTTCAATACGAATATTCTTTTTCTGAAATCAACCGGCAGGAGAAAGAGTAGTATGGCACCAAAAATGGCTACGGTCGAGTCATGTACGTACTCGCTTATGCCCAGTACGTTAGACCAACCGGGAATGACGAAAAACCCCAGATCAATATTGCGGCGGAAAATCCAGGCAAGGGCGACGAACAGGAAAACAACCAACGTTAGTTTTTCGCCCAGCTTGACTTTTCCCAATTCTCTCAGGTCACGTTCGATGATATCCTTGCCACCCGGTATCCTTTTTATCTTCGGCGGAACAGCGATGCGGGTCAGGTAGAACCAGGTGACGGGAAGAAAGATCACGACCAAAGGCAAACCTATCTTAAACCAATCAAGAAATCCAATCTCCGGCGCCGTCGGGAACATTGATTTCACGATGCCAGCAAATACGATATTGGGTGGTGTGCCGACGAGTGTCGCGATGCCGCCGATGCTCGCAGAATAAGCAATACCGAGCATCAAGGCAAGACCGAAATTGAAGTTTCCGGGTGTCGTGTCGATTCCGCTCTTCTCTCTTTCTAACATATTCGCGGCATGGTATATTACGGCAAGGCCGATCGGAAACATCATCATGGTTGTGGCCGTATTCGAGATCCACATTGACAGAAACGCCGTGGCGATCATGAATCCGAGCACGATTCTTCTGGGTGAGGTTCCGAGGAATTTTACAATATACAAGGCGATGCGCTTGTGCAAACCCCACCGCTGCATAGCCATGGCTATGAAGAAACCACCCATGAATAGAAATATGTTCTGGTCAGCGTAACGCGTTGACACATCCTTGGCACCCATAATCCCCAAGAGCGGGAAGAGAATGATCGGCAATAGCGCGGTGGCCGGAATGGGAATGGCCTCGGTAATCCACCATGTTGCCATGAGCAAGGCAACTGCCGCCGTGTGCTTTGCTGGAGTAGAAAGGCCGCCGAAAGAGGGTGTGACCATCAGCAGTACGAAAAGTACAATTCCCAGGAATAATCCTATCTTCTGACG
>JBAUFP010000467.1:0-4014 GCA_049679205.1 bacterium
AAGCCCCATAGATAAGAACTTTCTGTCCGCTCTGGACACTTGCTTTTCTAAGCTGACACAATGCTCCAAGTCCCCCACTAGGAACGGCGGCGGCTTCCTCATAGGTCATATTGGCCGGTTTTATTGCCACGATCCCATCTTCAGGCAAACACTTGTACTCGGCATGAGCGCCAAATTCCAACTCTGTAGTTGCAAAAACCTGGTCACCTTTCTTAAATCGCTTTACATCTTTGCCAACTGATTCAATTTTCCCAGCCAGCTCCATCCCTAGTACTTTTCTTCTTGGTTTTATAAGACCTAAATACATTCGCGCGAAGAGCCGTTCCAAGAGAGGACCTGGGACATTGAAACTTCGCATTCTCACGTCCCCTGCTCTTACTGTTGTCGCATATATCCTTATCAGAATTTCATCCTCCTTGGGCGTAGGTTTTTCTACCTCTTTGAGCTGAAGAACTTCGGGGGGGCCGTATTTTGTGTATACAATCGCTTTCATGAGTTTCCTCCAAATTTACTTTGATTCGGCCATTTTCAGAATCGTTTACGACAATACATCTCTAAGTAGCTTGCCTCAATTTACAGTTTGACATCTGACGCATCTTCCTGGCCGGGTTTAACGCAAATGACCGAGAGCAATGGCCTCTTCCTATAAAACAAGATACCATTTTGCCTCCGCGTTAAGAAGTGTCGAACGTAATGAGTTTGTCATGTACCTAGTGGCAAGAATACTCGAGGCCGACGTTGAGAATTTGATAATAAGAGTACATTTTAACGAATGCAGCATACTATCGAGTAAGAGAGCAACTCGAAAGCCAACCATCTGGCGGTCGGCAGAGTTCGTTCCACGGGCCTTCCTCACTGGCAGTGAAAAGCTTGGTGGCAGAATCAATCTCTAGCCATTTGACACTGCTGCGTAATGAGATCCTTGTGCACTTGTAACCCAGGATTCGCTATCCGTTCCTTATTGCCATCGAGGCAGCTATTGGGTTAAAGTAACCTCTTAGCTGTCTATTTTTTTGGAGACGTAAATGATTGATGTGCGGTTAAAACCAACTTTCTTGCCGGTTGAAGCAGAGGCATTAGTTTTGAAACATTATGATCTCATAGGTTCTGCCTACGAACTTACCGGAGAGCGGGATCAGAATTTCATCCTCACAGATTCATCAGGTTCACAATGGATTTTGAAGATTGCCAACCACGAAGAAGATATCGATAACCTGGTTTTTCAAAACCAAGTGCTGAAACGGGTAACCGAAGTCGAGCCTACATTTCCAATCCCCCGTTTGAAAATCTCCAGGACAGGTGAAGCCATCGTCCGAGTGCACGACAAAAGAGGAAGCTCATTTCTGGTCAGATTATTGACTTACCTGCCGGGTATTCCACTGGCCAGTGTACGGGTACAAAAGAGACAACTACTACAAAATCTGGGCAGGTATCTGGCCAGGTTCGACAAGGCTCTGACTGGTTATTGGCATCCCGCAGCCAACCGACAATTTCAGTGGTCTATACAGTACACATATGAGGTTATCGATCAGGGAATCAGTGGGATAGAAGATATCGAAGCCCGGTCAATTGTCGAACATTTTTTCACCGAATTTGAGGGACGAGCCCTTCCTTTACTATCCCGTTTGAGAAGTGGGGTAATACACAGTGATGCGAATGATCACAATGTGTTGGTCGCTGAAGATCCTGAAGGCAACTATCATATTAGCGGTTTGATTGACTTTGGCGATATGGTTTATGGACCGTATGTTTACGAACCGGCCGTCGCCGCCGCTTATGCTTTGCTTGATGAAGACGATTTATTGGGTATTGCTGCCCAAGTTGTCCGAGGATACCATGAGGAATTTCCGCTAGAGTCTCGTGAGGTTGCTCTTCTTTTCAACCTGATATGCATTCGCTTGTGTACCAGTGTTGTACTCTCAGCGAGGCAAAAAGATCTCGCTCCCGGTAATGAATATCTGACTATCAGTGAAGAAGCTGCCTGGCGTGCACTGCGAAAGCTGGTCGGCATTGAACCGAGCGCAGCAGAGGAATTTTTTTTGGAAGCCTGCCAATTGCCCAAGGTAAAAAAGGGAATTGACAGCAGCGAGCTCCTTGACTTGCGCCGGAAACACTTAGGGCCCTCCTTGAGTATTTCATATGATCGGCCGCTTCACATCGTCCGTGGATTCAGGCAGTATTTATACGATAAGGAGGGGCGGGCTTATCTTGATGCGGTAAATAACGTCCCCCACGTCGGTCACTGCCATCCTAGAGTTGTCAAGGCTGGCCAAGAGCAAATGGCAGTCTTGAATACGAATACTCGTTATTTACACGAATCTATCGTTCGATACGCCTCCCGACTTTGCGAGTTACTGCCAGAACCTCTCAGCGTTTGTTTCTTTGTATGTACTGGTAGTGAGGCCAACGAGCTTGCCCTTCGATTAGCCCGGTCTCATTCAGGTAAGGAAGATGTCGTCGTGGTGGACGGGGCTTACCATGGAAATACCGGTAAATTAGTCGACATCAGCCCTTATAAATTTGATGGTCTCGGTGGTCAAGGAGCACCTGAATACGTACATAAGGTCCCGATGCCTGATACTTATCGTGGTTTATACAATCGTGATGATCCACAAGCCGGAGAAAAGTACGCAAATGATGTCGGCAAGATCATCGATGATAAACAAGGGCATAATCGGACGATAGGTGCTTTCATTTGCGAATCGCTTTTAGGCTGTGGCGGGCAAATCGTTCTGCCTGAAAATTATTTGAAGGAGGTCTTTAAACAGGTCAGGACGGCCGGTGGCGTGTGCATCGTCGACGAAGTTCAGGTTGGTTTTGGACGGGTTGGTACTCATTTCTGGGGCTTTGAGACCCAAGGCGTTATTCCTGACATTGTGACGATGGGTAAACCGATGGGAAACGGCCATCCATTGGCGGCCGTCGTAACCACACCCGAAATTGCTGCTTCCTTTGACACTGGCATGGAATACTTTAATACCTTTGGTGGCAATCCTGTATCCTGCGCAATAGGCTTAGCGGTATTAGACATTCTTGAAGAAGAGGAATTACAGCAAAATGCTCTGGTTGTAGGTAAACTTCTGAAGGCCGGATTGAATCGACTGCAAGAAAAATATCGTTTAATCGGCGACGTTCGGGGATTAGGCTTGTTTATTGGTGTAGAGCTTGTCAAAGATAGGAAGACATTAGAGACGGCCGGGAAGGAAGCAGCAGTTATAGTCGAAGCCATGAAGGATCATGGAATTCTTATCAGCACCGATGGACCCTATCATAACGTATTGAAGATCAAACCCCCACTAGTTTTTACAGAAGCTAACGCCCTTCAATTCGTTCGAACACTTGACCAGGTTTTAAAGGAGAACTTTGGATAAATCTATCCTTGGAGGACCCTTTAAGGAGGATCAAGACTTATTCATCGGGCTGGCGACGTACTTCATCCTCAATGATTAACTCGAGTGGAGGTGTTGGTGTCGAACCTGGATACTCCGTCATATCTTGGAGAATCACCCGCACTTTCAGAGCCTCCACTTCAGGGTTTCGCGCCAGATGAGCGACCATGGCCTCATCGGCCTGGATACCAAAGATTTTTAGGATCCTTCTGATATCTTTTCGACTCCTATCGTCCATACAATTTCCTCCTCACAACTATAATTGGTTAACCGTCGATAAAATATGGGTAATTAAGTGGTCAGTAGTCATTAAATCTTAAGGCTATTGGATGACAATCTAGAATGAAGGGCCGGACACGCACTTTTTCGTGTAGATACATTAATAATTGGGTGGCACTGACTTAAATATATTTTCCAGTTGATGGTCACTTAACTCGATTTGACATATTTCTACCACAAGATGGCATCATATTCTATTAGAACTGATGGATCACAGAAATGAATCATAGAATTCTTGTCATTATCATTATTCTGTTCTTGGCAACCCTATCTTCTGCAGCTTGCCAAAGACAAGAAAAAGAATCACCAATCATTCCGACTATCCCCACCGAGATCGAAGTAAAAG
>JBAUFP010000468.1:0-2538 GCA_049679205.1 bacterium
ACCACGCTCACACCAAATCTAGGTGTCTTGAGAAGCAATACTAAGAATATAGTAATTGCCGATATGCCGGGCATAATCAAAGGTGCGCATGAAGGTAAGGGTCTCGGACTGCAATTCCTGAGGCACATCGAGCGCACCGGTCTTCTGATACTATTAATCGACATCTCCACCCCCCAACCCAAACACCAATATGAATCACTCTTGAATGAATTCAAACAATACAAACCCGCACTTTTGGAAAAAACACGCCTTGTAGTTTTCAACAAGATCGACTTGGTAGACAGAATGCCCGCCTGGGACCTGAGGGAAAAAGTCTTTTACATATCCGCACTCAAGGGTACTGGTGTGGATAGACTAATTGAATATCTAAGAAATGCGTATTAAGCTGAAACAGGACAAAGACGCGATTCTCAAGATCCTCAACTCCGCAGATGTTGAAAGGAAGCTCAGGGTATTGGAAAAACTCGACGGGGTGAACGAAAAAGATAGCATTCAAATACTCATCAAGACGCTGGAAGACAAGTCATGGTGTATGAGGGAAAAAGCCGCCCACAAACTGGCCACCTACGGGACAAGGATTTCCTCACGTCTTATACGATTACTAAAAAAAGGATACTGGTATACCCGCGCCTCAGCGTGTCTCGCCCTCGGTGAAATCGGCGATATTCACTCGGCCGAATCGATCATCACGGTATTACTCAGCGACGAGAACCCAACAGTACAGAAAGAAGCATCAAATGCATTGGTGAAACTGGCCCGCAAGAAACCTGAGAAGTTCGCGGCAAAATTAACCGAAATCGAGCTGCAAACGAGCAAACTTCGAACTGTGTTGTTCTCCTTAGAGCGAGTTGATATCGAGTTGTATCAGAGGATCAAAGAACAAGTAATCGATGAACGAGACGTTTGAGCTACTCAGTCTGTTCTCGATTGACAAAATAACCCAGAAAAACCTGTACAACCTGCTCGAGCAATTCGGTTCCCCGAAAAATATTCTTTCGGCATCGCTGGAGAGTTTACGACCGGTTGTGGGTAGCGAGACGGCCCGGAGAATTGCATCGCTCTCAATAACTGACGTCCTGCACAAGAAGCGCGAATTACTGCAGAGATTATCCATACAACTCGTCCCCTACTATTCAGCCGATTATCCGGCATGGTTGAAGAACATAGAGCATTTCCCGCCAGTCATTTTCATACGTGGCAGTATATTACCGGATGACGAAATATCGATCGCGGTAATCGGTACCCGCGGCGCCAGCGTATACGGCAAGGAAATAGCGCGCCGTTTTGCCAATGATTTTGTCAAAGCCGGAGCCACCGTGATCAGCGGACTCGCTCGCGGTATTGATACCGAAGCTCATCTGGGCGCCCTGCACAATAATGGCCGAACCATCGCGGTCCTGGGTTGTGGTATCAACATCTGTTATCCACCGGAAAACAAGAAACTAATGAATGAAATCATACAGCACGGTGCGGTTATCTCGGAATTTGATATCAATACCCCACCCTTTGCTCAAAATTTCCCGAAGCGCAACCGTATCGTATCTGGTCTGGCAAAAGCTGTCGTCGCGATCGAAGCCAAGGAAAAATCAGGTGTCATGAACACGGTCAAGTGGGCCCTAGAACAAAACAAGGATGTTTTTGCCATCCCGGGAAATATTTTTTCCAGGACATCTTTCGGCACAAACCGGTTAATCAAAGACGGTGCAATTCCTGTAACATCGTCAGACGAAGTCCTGGAATATCTGGGCATGAAATACGCAAAAAAGGAAAGAGAAACAAAAGAGGTTTTGCTCGACGAAACGGAAAAAGCCATTTGGGAAGCACTCTCCTATGAACCCATTTATCTCGATGCGCTTGCGGAAAAGATCAGTCAACCGACAAGCGTAATATTGAATGTTTTACTAGTGTTAGAAATTAAGGGCTATGTAAAGCAACTACCGGGTATGGCTTTTGTGAAGAATTTCGAAAGAACAGATTAAAGGACTTCCCATAATTTAGGTATTTAGGCATTTGTTTTAATCTAACGGTTTAGGAATTTAGGTATTTGTTTTTAGGTTCCCATTCTCCAAGAAGATAGATACTTCCGCTGCTCGGGTGTGAGTTTATCAATCTTTATACCCATTGACTTCAACTTGAGACTGGCTATCTCCTGATCCAGTGCCAGGGGCAAGCAGTAAACACGCTTTTCGAGTTCCGGGTGGTTCAGGATGTACTCCACGGCAAGTGCCTGGTTGGCAAAGGACATGTCCATAACCATTGCTGGATGGCCTTCAGCCGCGGCAAGATTGACTAGTCTGCCTTCAGCGAGTAAGTAGATTTTTCTCCCATTACGCAGCGTGTACTCCTCGCACGATTTCCTTATCGTTCTTTTTCTCCGGGCAATCTTCTTCAGTCCTGGTTTGTCGATTTCCACATCAAAATGACCGGAATTGGCAATTATCGTGCCATCCTTCATCTTCAATATATGCTCTCTTCTGATCACGTTGATATCACCGGTCACGGTAACGAATATATCACCCATCTTTGCCGCTTCGGACA
>JBAUFP010000469.1:0-2570 GCA_049679205.1 bacterium
CCTTCTCCCCTATCTCAGGCTTGGGCATCTCCTCGATTCTGATATCTTTATTATTGTAGTATACAGCTACTTTCATTTTGAAAAGGCTACGGTTTGCGATAGTCGGTTACGAAACCCGTTTTGTGTATCGTAAAAGGGTTACGTCTACGAAAAAAATTGGCGGCATTATTTAGCGTAACAAAACTCTCGGTGGCAACACGATTGACGTTACCTTTTGAGTCGATACGGGCTTCGTTACCATCTCCCCATAACGTCACCTTTTTGATCGATACTGGCATCGTTACCGTTACCCTTTTACGTCACCCTTGTATATGCTGTATGCTTGTTCCACCGAGGCATTCTTATGCACGATCGCCCTTACTGCTTGAATCATGCTTACTGGGTTGTCAGACTGGAATATATTCCTGCCCATATCCACACCTACCGCGCCGTGACTAATTGCGTTATGTGCAAGTTTCAAAGCATCCGGTTCGGCTACTTTCTTACCACCAGCAATCACAATCGGTACGGGACAAGTCCCAACAACATTCTCAAAGTCAGCGCAATAGTATGTCTTTACAAGATGTGCACCCAGCTCAGCTGCGATACGACAGCACAACGAGAGGTATTTTGCATCCCGGGCCATTTCCCTGCCCACTGCCGTAACCGCAAGCACAGGAATTCCGTATTCCTCACCTTGAGTCACCAGTTTGGCCAAATTCGTAAGTGTCTCTTTCTCATGAGCCGAACCGACGAAAATTGAAATGGCTACGGCACTGACATTCAACTTGATTGCCTCTAACATAGACGTGGTTATATCTTCATTTGAGAGATCATCGTGCAGAATACTCGTACCTCCGGACACACGCAGTACAATTGGTATGTCAAACTCGGCAGGCACTGAAGTGCGCAGAGCACCACGCGTGAGCATGAGTGAATCGGCATACGGCAGTAACGGTTCGACCGTTTTTCCTATGACTTCCAGACCACTGGTTGGACCCAAGAAATAGCCATGATCGACCGCAAGCATCACGGTCCTACCCGTTGCTGGCTTGATTATTCTCGATAATCTGTTCTTTAATCCCCAATCCATAATATCTCTCCTCTCAATTTTGCAGAGCAAAATTAGATTCAGACGGATCGTGTAAGATCCAAACGGATACGCATCTGTATGCATCCGCATCAATCCGTTTGTATCTGGTTATTGTACGTAAGGATAATAACCGAAAAACACGCAGTGTCAATAACGTGCATATACCACTTGACAAACTACCCAATTTATGTAAAATGTTACCTGAGGAGTAACAATACTCGTAAAGGAGGAAGAATGACCTCGAAAAAGACCTTGGGACCAGTTAGCGCGAAACTGATATCCGATCTTTATGACATGGGCAAGATCATCTTCACAGCGACGGACATATCAAAATCAATTGGACTGGAAAGTAACGCCGTTAGAAAACTCATACATGATTTAACAAAACGGGATATCATAGCGCGTCTAAAACCTGGTAAATATATCATAATCCCACAAGAACTAGGGCAGGAGAGCGCTTACATTGGCAATTGGTACGTTGCGGCACGCGAAATAGTGAAGAGTCCAGACTATTACATCTCACATTACAGTGCGATGGATATACATAACATGCTTACCCATCCTGTGACGAAGGTATACATCACAACACCAACGCAGGAATACAGAAAACACAGAATCATAGGAAATACTTCTTTCGAATTCATATACACAGACAAAACTAACATATGGGGAATAGGAAGCATTTGGGTGACCAAAACCGAAAAAGTGAGAGTCGGTGATATTGAACGGACGATCATTGACTGCTTAAACATGCCGAAATACTGCGGAGGTATTATGGAAGTTGTTAGAGGCATTTGGCTTCAGCGAGATATGATTGATTTCGATAAATTCTACCAATATGTCATGAAGTTCGACAAAATCATCGTTATAAAACGGGCGGGGTATATTTTGGAGAATCTAAACTTGAACGATGATGCTTACTTGAACAGATTCCGTGAAAAATCAAACAACAGATACTACAGATTAGATCCCCTAATATCCACAGACAAAACGTATAAAAACTCCTGGAGAATTATTGCGAATATCAGTCCAGAAGAGATGAAAAAGGGTATAAGTACTTGATATGATAGAACCAAGAAACTTGTTCAGAATAGAATCAAAATTGAAAAAAGGTAACAAATCTATACCTGTGAAGTCTATAGAAAAGGATTATGTACTTTCTTGGATTCTTGTTGGCATCGCCAAATCGAAGCTGTATGATATCCTATGTTTCAAGGGAGGCACAGCTTTAAAGAAGTTCTTCTTTGCTGATTATAGATTCTCTGAAGACCTTGATTTTACACTGCTGTCGGATATTTCCACAGAAAAGATTGAACAAAGACTGCAGGGCATCTTTGACAATTTATTCGAGCTATCTAACATCAGATTGGCCTCCAAGGGCAAAGAAGAACATGTTAATGGTTACACCTTTTTCATAAACTTCTCAGGGCCTTTGGGCGGAGATCTTGAGAGAGGACAAATTAAGACTGATATCACAGTTAAAGAACAACTTATATAC
>JBAUFP010000470.1:0-7676 GCA_049679205.1 bacterium
AAGGTTACTGAGCTGCGTTCCCGAGCAATGGGGGCGGCGAGTCCCAAAGAGGCGGCAGAAACGAATAATATGTTGACCGCAACATTGAAGACCCTATTTGCGGTTGCAGAGAACTATCCTCAGTTGAAGGCAAATGAGAATTTCATGAAATTACAGGAGGAATTGACTGCCACCGAGAACAAAATTGCGTTTGCCCGTCAGTTCTACAATGACGTAGTGATGGACTACAACGCAACCATTCAGAAAGTCCCGCAAACGATTATCGCCTCGATGTTTGGCTTCACCGCCCGTGAATTCTTCGAGGCCCCGGCTGGGGAAAAAGAGCCGGTGCGGGTTAAGTTCTGATGCACGAGACATTATACGATTTAATCGCCACTAACAAGCGTAAAACATTCCTGTTCATCATAATAACGAGTCTTTTCCTCGGTGCCCTCGGCTACGCAGTGGTTGAGGTTCTGGATTGGGGTCTTGGTGGTTATATATTCTTCGGGCTCTTTATCATTGTCTACAACATCGTCCTGTATTACAATTCAGACAAAATAGCATTAAAGGCGACCGGTTCAGTACCGGCCGATCCGGAAGAGTTCCGGATGTTACATAACGTGGTTGAGGAAGTTACCATTGCGGCTGGTATTCCGAAGCCCAAGGTCTACATCACACCAACACCTGCCCCCAATGCTTTCGCAACCGGCAGAAATCCACAAAATGCATCCCTGGCAGTTACGACCGGACTCTTGGAGATCATGAACCGGCAGGAACTACAGGGCGTTATCGCTCATGAAATATCACATATCCGGAATTATGATATCTTGCTGATGACCGTGGTGGCCGCAATCGGCGGCCTGATCATTCTTTTACGGGATTTCTTTCTGCGTTCGCTGTTCTTAGGTGGGCGAAGAAAGAGCCGGCGCAGTGGTGGGCAGGCAGGATGGATTCTTTTGGTGGTCGGTATAGTATTGGCGATTGTCGCACCCATTTTTGTTGCCTTGATCAGGTCCGCGATTTCTAAACAACGCGAGTATTTGGCCGATGCTTCAGGTGCCTATATCACACGTTATCCCCAGGGGCTTGCCCAGGCACTCGCTAAGCTGCGCGATGCCGGGGATAAGATGAAACGTGCGTCGGATGCGAATGCCCATATGTTCATTGCTAACCCGTTTGGCAAGGACCGTATGGATGTTGCGAGCATGTTCGCAACCCATCCACCCATTGACAAACGAATCGAGAGATTGAATAAACTCGTCATATGATCCTCGCGGTATTACTGCTGGGCTTTTCATTAGGGGAGAGGCTTGAGTATGATGCCATGTTTTCATTCTTGAATCTGGGAACCATGACACTAGAAGTAGAGGACACGCTGACCTATAGAGGAACCCACTGTTATCTAATCTCTTCGGCTCTGAACTCGACGAGCTCGCTAAGGTTTCTCTTTTCTATCGATGATACGATCGAGGTATATACGAGTATTGATGAGTTGATACCGCGTTTGTATCGCGAACGGATCAATGAAAGTGGCTATCATCGGGAGAACAACCTTTTTTTTGATAATGAAACACGCAGCGTTTCCTATGACGATTCATTAGCAATCCACATTGCTGAAGATACCCGGGACATACTGAGTTTCTGGTATTATCTGCGCCTCATCCCTCTTGAAGTTGGTGACACGGTTCGGCTGAATGTTCATAGTGCCCGCGAGAACCATGATATCGTGTGCCTGGTGCGGGGGCACGAAAGGATCAAGACTAAAGCGGGTGAATTCAGTGCCATCGTCGTGGAACCGCAGACTGAAGGTAAAGGGATTTTCGGAGCCAAGGGTGGTATGGAAATATGGTATTCAGAAGCCGAGAGATTACCTGTTCAGATTCGGGCAAGCATGAAATTTGGGAGCGTTCTTTTTAAATTGCGGGAGGTGAAGTATTAAGAAATTCGCGGTGATTCTTGCCGGCGGCAGAGGCGAACGGTTTTGGCCATTGAGCCAGCCCGATTTTCCGAAACAGTTTCTTTCTATCTTTGAGAACAAACCGCTTTTGATTCAAACCCTGCAGCGGGTCAGGAGCCATTTCAAGAAAGATGAGCGATTATTGATAATTCCGAAGGAATTGAAGAAACTGACCATGAAATACGTCGGGAGAGAAAATATCGTTCTGGAACCGCTGCGACGTAACACCGCTCCGGCGATTTGTCTGGCGGCGATGGTTTTGCGCCGGAAGTTCGGGAATGGAGTGATGCATGTGATGCCGGCTGACCATCTTATCGAGCCAAGAGCCGCGTTTATCAGCGCCCTGAGGTATGGGCAAAGTCTTGCCGAAAAAGGACATCTGGTGACTTATGGCATAAAACCGATTCGTCCAGAAACGGGCTACGGCTATATAAAGCTCGGTAGTGGGATCGGTTCATACCGGAAGAACGTGGCATTCAAGGGAGCCGGTTTTACAGAGAAACCAAATACGGCGACCGCGAAGCAGTACGTCAAAAGCAAACGTTATCTGTGGAATAGTGGTATATTCACTTTTTCTGTTGAAGCGATCCTTCATGAATTGAAGAGGTTTGTTCCAAAGGTCTATCATGATGTATCGCGATTCACTGCCCACGGTAAGTTAGTTTACTTTGAACGTGTCCCTGATATTTCTATTGATTATGGGGTCATGGAAAAAAGTAGCCGTCTATGTGTTGTCCAGGGTAATTTTGGCTGGGACGATGTTGGTTCCTGGCTTGCCCTGGAACGTTATTTCCCAAAAGACCGCAAAAATAACATACAGCTCGGCGAGGTCCGTGGTATCGATGTCAAGGACTCTATTATGTATAGTCGAGACGTTCCGTTGCGCGCCTACGATGTTGAGGGTTTGATTATCGTCGTGAGTCAGCAGGGCGTCTTAGTCTGCAAAAAAAATCGCGCGCAAGAATTGAAAAAGTTACTGAAATGATTCTTCAACAAAGGAGGTTATGATGAAAAAGACCTTTTTGATCGGGTGCGTTTTGCTGTTTGTATTTTGTGCACCAAAGAAGACCGTTATCGAAACCGAGGGTCTAGAAGAAGTTGTGGTATTCGGTGAGGAGGAACCAGCACCGATGGTGAGTGAAGAACCTATCTTACCCGTTGAAGAGGAACCACTGCTTCCGCCACCACCGGCTGGCGTAGTTGAGGAACCCGCCGCGTCAGAAGAGGAGATCGTGTTGATACCCCCGCCTGTGGCTGAGGAACCCATAATACCCGAACCGCCGGTTGCCGAACCATATGTGCCAGCTCAACCAGAGATTCCGGTCATGGCACCCCAGAGGGTGTATGGTTTTAGGGTTCAGATATTCGCATCTTCAACTGAAGAAAACGCTACTCGTGTTGCATCCGATGCGCGTGAAGCTTTCAATGACCGGGTGTATGTTGAATATGTCGCTCCGTATTACAAGGTGCGCGTTGGTGATTACCTCACACACCAAGAAGTTGAGCCGCTGAAGAACAAGGCTTTGAGTTTAGGCTACCGGGGCGCTTTCATCGTTGAAACAATGGTGACACCATAGGCCGGCAAATGTTATCGCGAGATCTCTGCCGACCGATGGTTTAGAATGAAGTTAGATAAGTTTTCGCTAGTTTTGCCCTGAGTTTGTCGACAGCCAGCAATCGCGTGCAGATTTTCCGTAAGAGGTAATTGAGAAAAAAGACCGTAATATCCAAAATCGTTCTGGCGACGAGGAATGCAAATAAGGTCGTTGAGATCGAAAAAATCATTGGCGATATAGTAGAGACGCAGAGGATCAGCAATTTTATTAAAGTCGATATTCCTGAATTCGGTAGATCATTGTTGGATAACAGTTTTGCCAAGGCCGCTTTTGCCTATCGATTATGTGGATACCCAAGTTTGGCTGATGATTCTGGGTTGTTCGTGGACAGCCTGGATGGAGAACCTGGCATTTACTCTTCCCGGTACGGCAAGAATGACGGAGAGCGTATCGCGAGGTTGCTCGGGAACATGGAGACAGAGCGAAAGCGCACGGCAGCATTCCGTGTCGTCTTTGTATATTATTATGATGATGGAAAATACAGGGTCTTTGAGGGTGAATGTGCGGGCCGGATAGCGCGTAGTGCGCGGGGTTCAAAGGGTTTTGGCTACGACCCGATTTTCATACCTCGGGGATACAAAAAAACTTTCGCTGAGTTGGGATTGTTAGTGAAAAACCGTATCAGTCACCGGGCAGAGGCACTACGAAAATTCCGTAAGTATCTTATCAAAGAACAGCGGTCGCCGGAGAAATGAGACTAGCTGGGCCGGAATCAGTCTCTGACTTCAATCAGTTTATCACGGGACCGCAACCCCCTCTTTATTCGTATTGCTGATTTGCGTTTATTGTAGTATCGGGCGAGAATAGCGATTAATTCACTGTTCGCCCGATCATCGCTTGGTGGGGATAGGACTCGCACTCTGAGATGGTCTTTCCCTAGTTCTTCAATTTCTGCATACTTAGAACGCGGTATGACGCGTATTTTCACGAGCACGAATTATTCTTCCTCGGGTTCTTCGGCCGCGAAATCCAAGTATATCTGTTGTTTTTTTCCGGCAATCATCGCTGGCGCTAGTTGTTGCCCAGACAGCTGATTTTCAAGCATGGTATCTTTTTCCGGGATAAGCGTGTTCCCGGTTGCGACTTTGATAATTGTTCCGCTTGTATCAATAATCGCACGCACTACTTGTTCCCTCGGCGCTTTTGCTCTTAATTCATCCATATCAAGACTTTCTTCAGCATCTGTGCTACGGGCTTCCTCGAGCCTCGTTGATACGGCCTTTTTCATGTCATGCCGTGCCAAGCGTTTTTTTGATGTAGCCACGCGGGCGATCCTTGGTTCGGGCAAGGAAACAGCCGGCTCTTGTCGTGGCTCGATTTGCTCATACATCATACGGTCGGTCAAACCGATGCTTTTTTTCGAAGGGCTTACGTTGATCAGGATGATAAGAATAAGCAAAGCCGCGGCTGCCGGCGCGAATATAGGTGTAAACCTGGAGAAACTGCTACGGGGGGTTCCGCGAACTTTGTCCATGACACGACGGTTCAGGGTGAAGACAAATTCCCTTGAGGGTTCCTCATATACCCTATCTCTCACATGTTCGTCCATTTGCCTTAGGGTGTTTAATTCTTCTTGACAGGCTGGGCATGTCGTGAGATGCGCCTCAACCTGGGCTTTTTGTTGCTCATCGAGCTCGCCATCGAGATAGCCACTTAATAACTCGACGGGCAAGTCGCACTTCATATCAATGTACCTCCATTTCGTCGAATATTTGCCTTAATTTTTGACGGGCACGCGCTAACCTGGACATCACGGTTCCCTTGGGAATCTTGAGCGCCCGGCTGATTTCATCATAGGATAGGTCTTTTTCAACTTTGAGTGACATTATGATGCGAAATTCAATGGGTAATCTGCCCATTGCTTCGTTTATCCGCTCCTTCATCATCTTCTGCTCGGTCATGGCAACCGGGTCATTTCGTCCGTTGCTCAGGCTTTTTTCCACGAATTCCAGGGGTTCGGTTAGGTTTCGACGCTCTTTCTTTAGGAAATTGATCGCGTTGTTCACGGCAATCCTCCGTAGCCAACTGTAAAAGGGCCGGTCCGTGTCGAATCTCTTGATCGACCGGTATGCCTTGATAAAAGCTTCTTCAACCAGGTCTTCAGCATCGTCACGATTCAGCACCATACGATACATCACTTTGTAAAGCGGCAACTTATAACGCTCAATTAGCGGATTGAACGATTCGCAGTCTCCGTTTTTGACCGCTTTGAGCAGTGCCTCGTCACTTTCTACTTTATTATACACCTACAATACCTATTTATTCCATGCCATGAATGGCAATAGATGCAGACGGATGAGTGCAGATGCACACGGATTCGACAACTGTTTGAATCCGCGGGCAATCCGTGTGAATCTATTATTTCTTCAAGGAGTAACCGGCCGGTATCTCAAAAATATTATCACTGATAGGCTTTGTTTCGATTTTTGTCACTTCGCTGTGCGTCAAGAAAGAGAATGACATTCCTTCCGCGCCCATGGTCATTTCCATGTCGATCTCGAGAGGAAAACCCTCAATTTCGCTGGTTTTTTTCTGGAATTCTTCATAGGTTTTTCTGTTACCACCCATCATGGATGATGACATAGAACCTGACCCAGTCATGTGCTTCTGGAAATCCTGAATCTCCTTGTAACCCGGGAAATCCTTGGTAACCCATATTGTTTGTTTGAGCTTCGTGGTCCCGGCATCGTCGTCAATGTCCATCGTCACGATGACCTTTTCGCAATCCTTGTTGAGAATCTTCTTAGTTTCCCCGGTGCGCACGACGTTCACATCAGGCATTGGTATTTCTTCCTCCCGTTCTTCAGGCATCTCCTGAGTGGCAGCAATCCTACTTTCCGAATACTCCTTCTTGTCGTGATCAATGGACCAGATTACGCCTTTGTCTAATCGAATAATCTTAGTATCGGTCATTGCGCCGCCCCTGGGATCGTCAGCGGTCATTTCGGTGAGCGAGCGATCGCCTTTCACGAAGATGCGCATATTCGTTTCACCCTTCATGCCCATCATGCCTTCAGATGTCGAAACCATTTCATACATGACATCAGCGTAGAGCATTGACCCTAGACACAACAATATTGTGAGAAAGAATAACTTCATCAATAACCTCCTTTTAAGATTATACAATAAATTCTCAAAATGTCAATTATACGCCCATGGGACCGGACCCCAGAAGCAGTCGCTTGATCAATATCGTGGCATACGTGCCCGGTGGTAAGATGTATTTCAGCGTGCATCGGTATTTTTTTTCGTAGATTTCATCGGGTTGGGGTTGTGTGAGTGCAAAACCTTTTGGATAGACAATCGTATAACGCTCGAAAGGCTTGAACCGCACACCACGTAAGCGCATTTTTTGCAGGGCCATGCTTTTTTGCATGATGCCCTCTTGCTTCAACACGTTACCGATAATCTTACCAGCGTGACCAGTCAGATGTGTTTTCTCATTAATCATCGGGATGCGGAGTTCTCTTAAAGAATCCACCTGAGGTAGTTCATGATAGAACAATAATTCGCCCATTGAATACTTTACAGAAACGTTATTCTGACCGTATGCCTTTACTATTCTGAATAACATTTCGTTGAACAGAAATGACTGATAAGCAAGCAAATAGATATTGAGAAATTCCTTGTCGATTTGCTTGAGTGCATTCTTGAAATCCTTCGGGTGTTCAATGAGGTAGTTCAAAATCGGTCTGTAGAATGGCGGCGCGATCTCTAAACAACCGTACCAGTCACGCCAGTGGCTCAGGCAGTACGCTTTGAACTTCTTTTCCCGCGCGCTGTCTTCCTTGTAAGCATAGCACATAAGTAACTTCAGAGCACCGCTATAATGTTCAAGAATCATTTTCTTGGCGATGAAACCCTGACCATGGCGTGCTGAGCCAAAGCGTTGCTCGTCAAAATAGTTTGGGAATCCGTAGCGCTCAATGTCCTTAGGATTGCGATGCAGTTTATCAACTTCCTTTTCGGTCAAGTTTCTGAGCGTTATGCAGAAGGAGTTGCCGAGCAGCATCTTCGGACTGACGGGCGTGTTGCTTTTGCCAATTGGCTTGAGCGTGAAATTCTTTTCTTTTATTGTGTGCTTGAAATTGCCCTTAAATGATAAATACTGGGTGCTGAGT
>JBAUFP010000471.1:0-2243 GCA_049679205.1 bacterium
TGTGCCACTCAGGATACTTGCTCGACTGACTTGACTTCGGGAATTTTGTCTTTCAGTGTTTTTTCGATTGCCATTTTCAGAGTCAGGGTGCTCATTGGACATGTCCCACATGCACCAGTGAGCCTCACCTTCACGATGCCGTCTTCGCTAACATCGACCAGTTCCACATTGCCCCCGTCGGCTTCCAAACTGGGTCTGATCTCGCCCAGCACTTTCTCGACTTGTTCTTTCATGCTAATCTCCTTTATTATTTGACATATGATAGCCAGCTATTGTTCACGCTGTCTCTTCAAACAACTTTTGCATATTCCCTTGAAGTACCCATGTACTTCGTCTATCTTATAGCCTTTGATGTTTTTTCGGTTTGCGTTCGGGCACTGGATGTCGACATCAATTATTCGCCCGCATCGTTTGCAGAGTAGATGATGATGAGGGGTAGTAGTCAGTTCATACCTTACTTCGGTTCCGGTAATGGTTATCGCGGAGACGAGACCGGCATCGAGGAACGACCCGAGAGTGTTGTACACGGTAGTCAGCGAGAGGGTGGGGGTTTTCTTGGATAATGCTTCATATACGTGCTCAGTGGTGAGATGTTTTTTCATATTCCCGGAAAGATAATCGAGGATAAGAATTCGTTGATAGGTAGGTTTGAGTCCCTTTGCAGTAAGGATTTCTTTCAGGTTGACGCTATTTGGAATTATTCCAATCATGTAATAATTATAATCAGAAAAGGCGTATTGTCAACAGTAGAGTTTGTGTATCCCCAGTATATTACAGGATGAGGTTGAGTAGGCTTCCGACGATAAGCGCAGAGCTGAGCATTATGAGCGCAGCCTTGAGCATATCTACTATGCCCAACTCTTTCAGGAGGACGGCAAATGTGGCGATGCACGGAAAACTCATGGTCAGGACAACACATGCGATGATCAGTTGTTTTACCGTAAGCCCGAGTGGGGCAAGCATGCCGACGGCAAGGTCCTTTCTCAAGAATCCGAGAAGTAGGGCACCGACGGCTTCAAACGGCAACCCTAGCAATTTACTAGTAAAGGGGCCGATGATGTTTCCGAACAGCGTAAATATACCTAATGCGTATAATAAGTTTACGATGAAAACTCCGAGCAGCACGAAGGGGATTGCTTCCTGCAGGAACCAGTGTATCCGCATCCAGACTTTCTTGATCAATGTGCCGGGGTGGGGGAGACGGTAAGCGGGAATCTCCGTGAAAATCTCAGGACTCTCACCTTTCACAAAGATTCTCAGAATATTGCCGACGATCAACCAGATAAGAAATAGCGTGAGAAACACAGGAAACAGCCCACGTATTCCATACTTGCCGAGTAAACCAATGATCATCGCGGTCTGAGCCATACAGGGAATAGAAATAGACATCAGTGTCGCAGCGATGAACCGCTCCCGTTTCGTCTCCAGCACCCTGGTGGCTAGAACACCGGGCACATTACACCCGCAGGCCAGGAACATCGGTACGATTGCCATACCGTGCAGACCGATGACGTGTAGTGTGTTGTCGAGCAATATGGCTAGTCGTGGCAGATATCCGGAATCTTCGAGAATGCTGAGCACTAGATAGAACGCGAAGATGTATGGTAAGACAGCACCAAAGGGAACATATAGACCTGTGGTCAGAATCCCGAATGATTCCCCAAAGTCGATCGCGCCATCCATCAATTGCCCAATGAGAATCTTATGGAGGAGCGTATCAGTTCCTAGAAGCTGTGAAACCCGCATCATGAGCGGTGCCCATATCCGCTCAAAAAACGGTTGGGCGACGATACTTATCAAACCCTCGCCAATGAATCTTATCACTGCGAACAGTAAGAAAAGGATAAAAGCGGCAATTGGAATTCCGGTCCAGGGATGTATGGTCAAATCACCGAGACGCTCACCGAGGGTGTGGTGCTTGTGCTTTATGACCTGGACTCGGTCGACAATTCTTCCCACTTCATGCCAGCGTTCGGCGTCGTCAAACGCGTATGCCCCCCTTTTGGCCTGACTCAACCGGGTAACGAGTTCTTTTATTCCTTCGCCGGTGATCGCGACGGTCGCGACCATGGGAACACCCAGGATTTCTTCTAAGGCCTGCACGTCGATTGTAATCCCGATGTGCTTTGCCTCGTCCCACAGGTTCAAGGCAAGGATAACCGGGATATCTTTCTTCAATAATTGCAGTGTCAGGTTGAGATTTCTTTCTAGATTGGTCGCATCGATAACGTTTACGACTATAC
>JBAUFP010000472.1:0-1757 GCA_049679205.1 bacterium
CCATAGGAATTCCCTACCGTGCAGATAAATCGATGGAAATAGTGAAGCAACTATTCGATCTCGGCATCCTTTTCGAGCACATAACAGACCTTTCAGAAATACTAAAAACATATGAAGGATATGCTAAGATTGAAGCAGATTTTCGTAAGACTAAACCCGATATAGACAAATTCTTGAGTGACTCGATTGAAGCGGCTGTGCTGATATCTCAATTGGATTTTAGGGGCGGTATTGAGAACGATAATACAAAAGAGATAAGAAGCGGAATAAGAAGAATAAACACTCACACTATTGGGAAATATACTTTTCTGAATGCAAAAGAGGATGCTTCGAAAATCGGCTGTCTTGCATCCTTATTAAAAGACAAACGATTAGATATGGATATTGATAAGATAAGGAAAGATAGAGCCGATATAGAAAAAATAAGGAACATGAATCTCCCTGATAGATTCGCGATTCTCAATAAGCTCAAGCCTATTTCACCTGAGAGTTTTTATTTGTGGGTCGTGGCCTTGTACGGCGGCGGTAACGCTGGTCACAGGCCTGGGTAAATTGTAGAGAGCAGATAAATGATGGAAGAAAGAATAACTAGAGTATATAAACTAGCTATGGATTTGTTATGGGTCGCTCTATTTGTTAGCTTGAATTTTGTGCTTTTTTATCTTGTATCTCAGTACACGTTCGGAAAGGCCGAGTTCAAAGGCTGCTGCCGTCTGATTACCGTGTGTTTTCTTCAAAGCATCGAGGATCATCTGTTTTTCGATTGTGGCTATTGTTTCATTTAGCTTGCCAGAAGCCACCGGTGTCGCGGTTTCGATTATGGAGACCGGTAATTCATCTTTTGCTATATACTCCCCGCGTGCGAGGACTATTGCTCTTTCGATGATATTCTCTAACTCTCTTACATTGCCTGGAAAATGGTATTTCAGAAGAATTCTCATGGCTTCGTCGGTTATTCCTTTGATCGGTTTCTGTTCCTTATTCGCGTGACTTCGCATGAAGTGGTCAGTCAGAAGTGGAATGTCTTCCTTTCTCTCGCGTAGGGGAGGTAGATGAATTCTGATTACGTTGAGTCGGTAAAAGAGATCTGGCCGAAATGTCCCTTTTTTAATATCTTCTTCGATGTTCTTATTCGTCGCACAGACCAGTCTTATGTCTATAGTGATTTCCTGGTTAGAGCCGAGCCTTACGATTTTCTTGTCTTGTATTACCCTCAAGAGTTTCACCTGAACACTCGTTGGTAAATCTCCTATTTCATCCAGGAATATCGTACCGCCGGATGCGAATTCGAATTTTCCGATGCGCCGTCGATCTGCACCGGTAAATGCGCCCTTCTCGTGTCCGAAAAGCTCTGCCTCGATGAGGGTCTCGGGAAGTGCGGCGAGGTGTGCAGTGACGAAATGTTCATCTTTCCTGGACGATAGGTTATGAATTGCTCCGGCGATCAACTCCTTTCCTGTCCCACTTTCTCCAGTTATCAAAACGTTCGCGTCGCTTTTTGCTGCTCGAAATGTCAGGGAGATGATTTCCTCCATGATGCCAGAAGCATATATAATCTTTGAATAACTGAATTTTTCTTTTAGCGTCTCTCTCAATTCTTCGTTTTCTCGTTTTAAGATCAGCGTCGCCCACGCATTTTTCATGGACAGGAGAAGTTCATCAGTATCAACCGGTTTTGTTAGATAATGAAAAGCACCTTGTTTCATTGCGGTCACTGCGTCATGTACGTTAGCATAGGCAGTGACTAAAATTACTGG